>NZ_JAERJY010000201.1:0-4537 GCF_018257375.1 Providencia sp. JGM181
AGTTTTACCATGGTCAACGTGGCCGATTGTACCAACGTTAACGTGCGGTTTTGAACGTTCAAATTTTTCTTTAGACATTAGATTGTCCCTCTAAGACACGGAATCGGTGGTTAAACCACATCAACCAAGCAAGGATTAAATTCGCTTGTATTCTTTCTTTACAGGAGACAAAACAGGAGATAATTGAGAACATCGGGGAAGTGGTGCTGATAGGCAGATTCGAACTGCCGACCTCACCCTTACCAAGGGTGTGCTCTACCAACTGAGCTATATCAGCACATCTTGGAGCGGGCAGCGGGAATCGAACCCGCATCATCAGCTTGGAAGGCTGAGGTAATAGCCATTATACGATGCCCGCAATGAACTCGGCTACCTGAGTTATCAGCTGTTAAACTGTTTTCCGCAAAGCTTATAGAAGCTTATTGGAGATGGTGGTGGGAGAAGGATTCGAACCTTCGAAGTCTGTGACGGCAGATTTACAGTCTGCTCCCTTTGGCCGCTTGGGTATCCCACCTATCCAAATTTTTAATGGTGCCGGCACCAAGAGTCGAACTCGGGACCTACTGATTACAAGTCAGTTGCTCTACCAACTGAGCTATGCCGGCATCAAGTGCTGCGCATTCTAGGAAGAGTGAGCGCAGGTTGCAACAAAAAAATTTAATTTTTTGTTCATTCGCTCATATTTTATTCACTTTTTGCGATTTTGTTGATTTTTTATCTATTTTAAGATTAAAACATCAACAGCAGCCATTAACTATAATCGATTATAATCTGAGGAGTAAAGCACCGTTATCAAGTTTGGTTTCGTAAAATATAATTTTTTTATTCACTATCACAGTTTTCCTCCTGTTTTGATCGTTTAGTTTTTCAGCAAAAGTCCTGCTTTTTTTTGCATACGTCAAAAAAAATTCACATAAAACACAAAAAAACCTACGCCTACTTCCCTTCACTCGCTATGATGCTATCAAATTCTATGGATACAGATGCTTTAGCAGCCTGTCCAACCTGCACACAATAGGCAGATGTTGGCTTATGAAACAAAAAGAAAATTTTATGACGACACCATATTTAGAGTTCGATAGAGAGCATTGGGCCACTTTGCGTGATTCTGTTCCTCTAACATTATCATCAAGTGAGCTTCTTGAACTGAAAGGTATTAATGAAGAGCTCTCCATGGATGATGTCATCGAAATTTATCTTCCTCTGTCGCGTCTGCTGAACTTTTATATAAGTTCCAATTTGCGCCGTCAGGCGGTGTTAGAGCAATTTTTAGGAACTAATGGTGCAAAAGTACCCTATATCATTGGTATCGCTGGTAGTGTTGCTGTAGGAAAAAGTACGACCGCCCGTTTGCTACAAGCGCTACTGACCCGTTGGCCTGAACATCGAAAAGTTGACTTGATTACTACCGATGGCTTCTTATATCCAAACCAAGTCTTACGCGACAAAGATATAATGAAGAAAAAAGGCTTTCCCCAGTCTTACGATATGAGAAAGTTGGTTAACTTTGTTTCTCAAATCAAGTCAGGAGCACGCAATGTTGCAGCGCCTGTTTATTCGCATTTAACCTACGATATAGTTCCTGATCAGACACAAGTTATCGATCAACCTGATATTTTAATATTAGAAGGGTTAAACGTCCTGCAAAGTGATATGGACTACCCTCAAGATCCTCACCATGTCTTTGTTTCTGATTTTGTTGATTTTTCCATTTATGTTGATGCCGATCCTCAATTACTGAAGCAATGGTATATCGGACGCTTTTTGAAATTTAGACAAGGTGCGTTTTCTGATCCCGATTCATATTTCCATAATTACTCTAAGCTCAGTGAAGAAGAAGCTATCAATGTGGCAAGTTCTATTTGGGATGAGATTAACGGTTTAAATCTTGAAGAGAATATTTTGCCAACTAAAGAACGGGCAAGTTTAATTATGACTAAGGGCGAAAATCATTCTATTCGGAATGTACGCTTAAGAAAATAGTTAATAAGGCCGGTATTATCCGGCCAATTTAATTAACTCTCATTCGATCTTAATGATATTTCACCGCCAATATAGGGAATAATTTCTCCATTTTCTTTTTGTAATAACAGAGCACCCTGCTCATTTATCCCTCTTTCAACACCAATAACAATATCATTACCAATCAATAGCTTAACTTTGCGATCTAAAAAGTTATCTAATTCAAACCACCGAGATAAAAATGGTTTCAACCCTTGTTTTTCAAATATACGTAATGATTCTTTTAATGAATTAATAATATTTCCTGCTAATTCATTTCTCTCAATATTTTCAATTTCATCAATTAATGCAGACCAAGCTTGATTAATTGTTTCTTCTTTTTTAATGATATTTTTACTCATACCAATATTGATACCAACACCAATAATAATATGCGCTGCATCACCAGTTTTACCGGTTAGTTCAACCAGAATTCCAGCAAGCTTCTTATCATTCATGTAGAGGTCATTAGGCCATTTAACTTTGACTTTATTTCCACATAATTTATTTAAGGTTTCGGCAATCACAATACCAACCACTAAGCTCAAACCAATCGCAGCAGCAGGACCTTGTTCTAACTTCCAATATGTTGAAAGGTAAAGGTTACATCCGAATGGCGAAATCCATTGGCGCCCACGACGACCTCTTCCTGCACTTTGGTATTCAGCTAAGCAAGTATCCCCAGATTGCAGATGAGGGATTCGATCCAACATATATTGGTTAGTTGAATCGATAACCGGTTCAACTATAACATTAGAGTCAGTAACATACTGTTCAATGCGTTCTTTACTCAGTAGGTTAATTTGCGAAGGAAGCTGATATCCTTTGCTAGTCACAGTTTGAATATCAAGACCCCATGAGCGCAATGTTTTAATATGTTTGTTAATTGCCGCTCTCGTCATTCCTAAGCGTTCACCCAGTTGTTCTCCTGAATGAATTTGTCCATCCGCCAAAATATCGATAACCTGTAATGGAATACTCATCTCTTTCATTGTATACAGTCCATCGCATTGACCTCTCCATTTCGTCCTATAAAACGAACTTCAGGCTCCAAAAATATATCGAAATGCTGTGCAACTGTGTGGCTGACATGCTTAGCGAGCTCCACAATATCTTTTCCTGTCGCATTCTCTCTATTGATCAATACCAAAGCTTGCTGTGTATGAACTGCAGCACCACCTAGTTCATAACCTTTTAAGCCACATTGGTCAATCAACCAACCTGCCGCTAATTTCACATTTCCATCTGCCTGAGCGTATTGAGGACAATTAGGATAGCTAGCTTTGATTGTCTCCGCGAGTTCACCAGAGACGACCGGATTTTTAAAGAAACTACCAGCATTACCTGTTACAGCGGGATCCGGTAATTTACTTCTGCGAGTCGCACATACCGTATCAAACACATCAGAAGGCGTTACAGTATTAGGATCGAGCTTAGCTAAATCACCATATGTTAGCTTTGGTGACCATTCCTTAGCAAAAATCAATCCAACGCTGATAATCGCATGTGAATTCTGATATTCATGTTTAAAGATACTGTCTCGATATCCAAAACCGCATTCTTCAGCAAGGATTCGAGTGATTCGACCTGTATTTAAGCAGAGGATATCCACATATTCACAAATATCTTTTAGCTCTAAGCCATAAGCTCCAATATTTTGTATCGGTGCAGAACCTACGCATCCAGGGATCAGCGCTAAATTCTCTGCGCCATATATTCCTTTATGAAGCAATGTTTCAAGTAGTTGATGCCAGTTTTCCCCCGCGGATGCGTGTACATGCCAAGCATCTGCAGACTCAGTAATTTCGATCCCCTTAATTCTGTTTACAATGACCACACCTTCAAAGTCTTCAGTAAATAACACATTGCTTCCCCCGCCTAATAGCAGTACTGGAAGATTGTCATTTTTTGCTGTTGTCCACTGTTGGTACAGCGCATCAGCGCTTTGTACAATATTCACCTTAATAGCTTTGGCATCAATACCGAAGCTATTAAGTGATTTGAGTTCGGCGGTCAGGTTCATTGCTACCTTCATTTCAAATAATAATCTAAGTTTTTATAAGTCTATCAGCCAGACCTAGCAGTGAATAGCATGTAGGTGGAAATAATATGATAAGTAAGAAATTGAGAAGAGTTTTGAAAAGTACAGATCGTTAGATAGCAAAAAGCCACCCATTGGGTGGCTTCTTATATTTAAAACCTAGCAGTTCCCTACTCTCACATGGGGAGACCCCACACTACCATCGGCGCTACGGCGTTTCACTACTGAGTTCGGCATGGGGTCAGGTGGGACCACCGCGCTATTGCCGCTAGGTAAATTCTTTTAAATTATTTTAGTATTCATGGTGCTGATACCCAGATTCGAACTGGGGACCTCACCCTTACCAAGGGTGTGCTCTACCAACTGAGCCATATCAGCAATATGGTACGGTCAGTCAGCACTGACACAACCTTAAAAATTAATGTCTGGCAGTTCCCTACTCTCACATGGGGAGACCCCACACTACCATCGGCGCTACGGCGTTTCACTGCTGAG
>NZ_JAERJY010000202.1:0-4534 GCF_018257375.1 Providencia sp. JGM181
CATTTATTATTATGTCAATGCAAATACGAATAAATTAATAATACCGCCCTCGATTGAATCAATTAAGGGGTGATTAAATACGTTATAAAAGTATTATATAAATATATTATTCGAATATGAAAATCCAATAAATTAAATACTATGAAATTAACAGGAATATAAATATGGGTAAAAATACAGAAAGTAATGACATTGAAAATGATAATAAAATAACGTCTAACAGCATGATGCAAAATATGGCTTCGTTTGGGGCACCAAGTATTATGGTTAACCAAACTTCGCAGCTGGTTACAGGAACGGGGGATATTGCCTTAGATTTGGTCGTGGTGATTGATACCAGCGGTTCCATGTCTGATGAATCTGCGGATCTTAGCCAACAAATTGACGCTGCTATTGAAAAAGCCGCAGCAAATTGTCCATCACATTTACGCGCCACATTCTTGGGGATACAAGGTGTTTGGACGGGGACTAAATTCGATCAATCGGTGAGTGATTATTTAATCTTAAAAGGAGTTAACGAAAGTAGCCTACAAGCACGTCCTCCATTTAAAGAAGCGGATGGTATTGACCATGCGGGGAACAAAGAAGATCTCTGCCGAGCCGTCATTGATGTGAGTCGATACTTTGACTGGCGTGATGGTGCTAGACGAGCCATTTTTGTTTTAGGTGATGAAGGCATGGAGGGCGGTGGTGGTCGACTTACCAGTGCGGCAATAGCCAAAAACAATGAAGCGATTGAAATTGCTCAACATGCTCATGTCAAAGTGTACACCTATCAAGGGACACCGGATGATGCGCCAACCAATCTTGACCGTTTCCCAAGCCTAGCTGATAGAGACAGAGTAACACAAGAATATGCCCGTTTAGCTGAGCAAACAGGTGGACGTTCTTATATCTACACCACGGGTATCGCCAATTTTGCTTTAGTCTTGCAAGAAATTCTTTGTGACAGCCTGGTTCCGCCGACTATACCAAATCCAGAGCGTTCGGACTGTGCGAATGTCTGTGACCAACTGCCGACTATCTTAGGAACAGTGAATACGCTAGCTGAAATTATCAATAAGGCGATAGATGCTTGCTGTGGTAACGAAAGTCATCACGGTCACCACTCGCATCATCATTCAGCTTGCCAGTGCCAAAAATAATAACAAACAGGCCTGCAATTGCAGGCCTAATACTATGAGAGTCAAACGAATATTTGTGAAAAAGCCTTTATAAATCGGGATTACTGACTGGTATCTACGATAAAAAATGAATAAAGTACCTTGCTAATATGCCACTTACAACGTTAACCACAGCGTAGCAAAGGATAATATTTTGGCGCCTATCACCGAAGAAAAGCATGATGGACAAATCCTACTCGTCAGTAGCTCACAGCTAAATGATGGAACATCTATTATGTTTTATCGAATCGGAACAGGTAAACCTGAATATGAAATTGAAATATATAGCCATGCTAGCCGCTCCAGCTCAGAAGATATTTTATGGCTAGATTATGATGCAGAGTATGGCTGTGGTGATGTCCACTCAGATACTTTTCTCAAAATAGATGATGGGGAAGAAGAGGGATTACCTTGTCACTGTTATTACAGCGGAGATAGCATTATTCTGCATGCACAGCTCCCGATTAGCACCCTTCACCTTATCCAGACATCGAATAGATTGCAATTAAGACTATCTATTTCAGGATTGACCACCAATCACGGTAATCACACAATATTGCTGTCCGACAAGATAAGAAATGAGTGGAAACAGATTATTGTTCTTCAATAGAATAAGACCCTCAATGAATTCCATTGGGGTCTTATTTGTGGTGTGCAGATTAAACTCTATGGATATATCTCAGAGTGCGATTTAGTAGAAAATCCCAATAATTGCACAGTGCGCGACAAACCCGACCATCAGCGGTATGGCGGTTCGTTTCACCACATCGAATGGCTGGAGTTTGGCACCACTGGATACGGCGATTATCACTCCCGAAACCGGAGACATACCACGCCCCATATGAGAAGCCTGTTGCATTGGCAGGATCATCGCAATCGGGTTAACCCCCATACTGTGTGCAATTTGTGGGATTAACTCCACGAATGCTAAGAATGGTGCGTTACCTGAACCCATAATAATTGCGGCGGCTAACGTGACTAATGCAAATACAATCGCCATCGCAAATGGTGGTAAACCGACGGATTCTGCGCCAAGGATTAATTGGTCGATGGCACCACTGACTTTGATCCCGTGAGCAAACACACCCGCAGCGACTAACAGCCCGACTACGTTACTGAACGCATGTCCCATCCCATTTAAGAAGGTTTGGAAACCATTACACACTTGCTTGAAGTTACGCACTCGCACGGTTTCCAATACCATACAAATCGCCATAGCAATCAGTACGATGGTCACAACATCGAGGTGAATTCCCTCAAAGAACAGATTGGAAGAGCCGACCGCCATAATGATTGGCAGCATCGGTAAAATGGCATAGTAGCCCGGTACCAATTTGGTTGTCGCTTCTTTGTCGTGAGACTGGACTGCTTTACCGATTTCAGGGACGAAACCCTGTTTACGGTCACAATGACGTTGCCAGAAAATATGGGTAATACCGACCACCAGCACCGTGGCTAATGCCGCAGGCCCTTGGTAGTAAAGCACATATTCAACGACTGACATATCAACGGCTTTTGCACCACGGATAGCATCAATCGCGGTTGGTGTATAAGCCACCCCAAGGGATGTTGCGATAACCCCAGCGGCAGATGCAGGGGAGAGTCCCAAACCAATCATAATTGGGAACATGGTCCCCATTAACAGTACAGCTAAGCCTGTCGCTGACGGAATCGCTAACTGCAAGATACTCGCTAACAAGAATGAGAAAAATAGTAGCACATAAGGCGAACGCATATTTTTCAGTGGTTTAGTTGCTACGCGTACTACCGCTTCGTTGGCACCGATGTGATCCATATAGTGAGCAAAACCCATTAGTGCCATGATCATCAAACCAAGATCAGCAGCACGGCTACTAAATAGGTCACGCATTACTTCAAACGGATCGAGCCAAGTAATGCCCGTGGTTGCGACGCTTTTCGGTAGGATAGGACCCCAGCCTAAGGCTAGGGTGAAAATCATCAACACTAAACCGGCAATTAACAGCACCGGTTCAGCTTTGTATCCCTTCAGAATAAAGCGTGCAACCAAAACAACGATAATTAGAACCGTTAGAATTGGGATCATGCTTTAGCTCCTGGCTTGAAACGTTCTGCTGTAATTTGTACCACTTGTTTTAAAACATCACTGGCGGCATACAGAGATTTCACTGGTAGATATTCATAAATCGAGTGGAAGTTATGAGCGCCAGTGAAAATGTTCGGGCAAGGAAGACCATTCTGTGAAAGTGCTGCACCATCATAGCCTCCACGCATAGGGATAACTTTTGGCGTGATCCCGCAAGCTTCATAAGCTGCGTGAGCAATATCGATTGGATAACGGTTTTCACCTTGTAAGCTGTTGTACACGTTTGAGTAACGGTCAGCTAAGGTACAGGTTACGCTTTCTGGTCCCCACAGGTCTTCACAATGACCCGCCAATTTTTTCAGGAATGCCATACGAGCGCGGTAGCCCTCTTCGGTAAAGTCACGCACATCCATTTTCAGAACAGTGCGAGCGCTGTTACCTGACATCTGCTTAACCCAGTAATAACCTTCACGGTTTTCAGTATATTCAGGCGCTTCGCCACCGGGCAGCATTGCGATAAATTTCTGCGCCATTAGCAGGGAATTCACCAGTTTGCCTTTAGCGGACATTGGGTGAGCTGACTTACCTGTAAAGACGATTTCAACATCCCCCGCATTCCAGTTTTCATACACCAGCTCGCCAATACCACAGCAGTCTAGGGTGTAGGCAAAATCTGCACCAAACTCTTTCACATCAAACACTTTCGCGCCGCGTAGACCTTGTTCTTCATCAGGAACGAAGCCCACTTTGATATCCCCGTGTTTGATGTCTGGGTTTTGTTTAAAGTACTGCAACATATCCATAATCGAGGCGATAGCGGCTTTATCATCGGCACCTAATAGGCTGGTACCGTCGGTGACAATGATGTCATCACCAAGGTAATTTTCTAATTCTGGGAACTCACTTTTACGCAGGTAAATATTGAGCTCTTTATTCATGCAAATATCTTCGCCGTTATAAGGCAAAATTTGTGCTTTGGTGTCGTTAGTCTGCTCTGCGCTCGTATCTAAGTGACCAAAGAATGCCACCGTTGGCACTTTATAATCCAGGTTGGAAGGCAGTGTTGCGGTAACGATAGCTGTATCACGCAGTTTGATATCCTGTAAGCCTAAGCCTTCTAACTCTTGAACTAGCTGTTTGGCAAGAACGCGCTGGCCTTCAGAGGATGGCATGATGCCTGCGGCGCCTTTTTCCCTATTCGTGGTGGTGTTAATTTTTGTATAAGAAATAAAACGGTCAACAATATTCATTATTCTCATTCTCCAGCATCATCGTGATGCATTATTTTTATACTTTCATTATTGCA
>NZ_JAERJY010000203.1:0-4455 GCF_018257375.1 Providencia sp. JGM181
TATTAATATTGTAAGGGGAAGGTATAGGTAAAAAAAAGCACTGCTCAAAACCAGTGCTTTTCTATCCACAGAAGGGATTAATTATTTCTTTGCAGCGCGTTCGAAAGAAGCGATGATTTCAGCTTTAGCTGCTTCTGCATTCTCCCAACCGTCAACTTTAACCCACTTACCTTTTTCTAAATCTTTGTAATGCTCAAAGAAGTGAGTGATTTGCGCACGCAGCAGTTCAGGAATGTCGTTCACATCTTTGATGTGATCGTATTCTTTGCTCAGTTTAGTGTGCGGTACTGCAACTAATTTCGCATCTTCACCAGATTCGTCAGTCATTTTCAGTACGCCAACTGGACGGCAACGGATGACTGAACCTGGTTGTAATGGGTATGGAGTTGGTACTAAAACATCAACTGGGTCACCATCTAAAGACAGGGTGTTGTTGATATAACCGTAGTTGCACGGATAGAACATCGCAGTAGACATGAAACGGTCTACAAACAGTGCGCCAGATTCTTTATCAACTTCATATTTGATTGGATCAGCGTTAGCTGGGATTTCGATGATTACGTAGATATCTTCAGGCAGTTCTTTACCTGCCGGTACATTGTTCAGGCCCATTAAAATGTATCCTTATGAGTGCTTAAAATAACGTGGGGGACATTATAGCCGCAAAGAGAGGTAAAACTCACTAGTTGGAGAGAAATTCAGTCAAAAAAGGCGAGAGAGTCTCGCCTTCAGGTCAAACGAAATGTTTGATTATTCTGCGTCTGGGTACTCACGCATGAAGGATTCCGCTTTCTCAACCATGGCTTTCGTTCCCACAAAGAACGGCACACGTTGGTGCAGCTTGGTTGGGATGATGTCTAACACACGGTTAGTACCATCACTTGCTTTACCGCCCGCTTGTTCCGCTAAGAATGAAATTGGGTTGCATTCGTACAGAAGGCGAAGTTTACCGGTTGGGTGGCTAGCGGTGCTTGGGTAAATATAAATACCGCCTTTGAGTAAGTTACGGTGGAAGTCCGCCACTAAAGAGCCGATATAACGCGTGGTATATGGGCGGTGGGTTGCTTCATCCTGCTCTTGGCAATATTTGATGTATTTCTTAACGCCCATAGGGAACTTGATGTAGTTACCTTCGTTAATGGAATACATTTTACCTTCTGCTGGGAACATGACTTTTTCATGAGACAGACAGAATACACCTAATGATGGGTCGTAGGTGAAGGCATGAACGCCAAAACCAGTGGTGTATACCAGCATGGTTGATGAACCGTAAACCACATAGCCCGCAGCAACTTGGCGGTTACCTGGTTGTAAGAAGTCAGCTTCTGTAACCGGTTGGCCAATTGGGGTAATACGGTGATAGATAGAGAAGATTGTTCCAACGGAAACGTTTACATCGATATTCGAAGAACCATCCAGAGGGTCCATTAAAACGACATATTTCGCGTTTTCTGCACGGTCACCTTCGAAAATGACGATTTCATCTTCTTCTTCTGAGGCGATACCGGCGACTTCTCCGCGCGCTTTCAAAGCCGCTTTCAGTTTTTCGTTTGCATACAGGTCAAGCTTCATCTGAACTTCACCTTGAACATTCGAAACACCGCTTGTGCCGAGAATGTCAACGAGTCCAGCTTTGTTAATATCACGATGGATAATTTTAGCGCCCAGTTTGATTGCTGACAGTAATGCAGTCAGCTCACCTGTTGCATGAGGAAAATCTTGTTGCTTTTCGACGATGAATTCGCCTAATGTTTTCATGACGAAGGTCCTGAATAAAATTGACAGAAATTTGCGGGTCTTTATTGTACCCTCGGGCGGAGAGTTTATCTAAATAAAGAAAAGATTAATAGGCTAATACATTTATAAACCTGTGATTGATGAGTAGAATAGTGACAAACCTCATGCTATTGGATGGAAAAGAATGCACATACATATTTTAGGCATATGCGGAACTTTTATGGGCAGCTTAGCCATTTTGGCTCGTTCGTTAGGGCACAAAGTGACTGGATCTGACGCAAACGTCTACCCACCGATGAGTACATTGCTTGAAAAACAAGGCATTGAACTAATTCAAGGATTCGACCCTGCGCAGTTAGAGCCAACCCCTGATATGGTGGTGATTGGGAATGCGATGACCCGTGGAAATCCATGCGTTGAAGCCGTATTAGAACGTGGTTTACCTTATACTTCAGGACCACAATGGCTCCATGATCATGTTCTTCCTGAGCGCTGGGTATTAGCCGTTGCAGGGACTCACGGTAAAACAACAACCGCGGGGATGCTGGCGTGGATCCTGCAAGACTGTGGTTATGAACCAGGCTTTCTGATTGGCGGTGTTCCGGGAAACTTTGATGTTTCGTCCCAGATTGGTAAAAGCCCTTTCTTTGTTATTGAAGCGGATGAATATGATTGCGCGTTCTTTGATAAGCGATCCAAATTCGTACATTACAGCCCTAAGACGCTGATTTTGAATAACCTCGAATTCGACCACGCGGATATTTTTGAAAATCTCGAAGCGATTCAAAAACAATTCCATCACTTGGTTCGCATTGTGCCAAGTAGCGGCAAAATCTTTATGCCAAGTAACGACAATAATCTCAAGCAAGTGATGAATATGGGGTGTTGGAGTGAACAAGAATTGGTGGGAGAAAACGGTGAGTGGCATGCCGTGAAACTCAATCATGATGGCAGCCAGTTCGAAGTGTATTACCAGCAGCAAAAAGTGGGTGAAGTAAACTGGTCTCAAGTAGGTAATCATAATATCCAAAATGGTTTGATGGCGATTGCTGCTGCGCACCATGTTGGCGTACCTGCGAAAGAAGCTTGTTTAGCATTGGATAAATTTATTAACGCCCGTCGCCGTCTTGAGTTACGTGGTGTTGAAAATAATGTCAGTGTTTATGATGACTTCGCTCATCATCCAACGGCAATTTTAGCGACGTTAGAAGCATTACGTAGCAAAGTAGGTGGTACTTCTCGCATTATTGCTGTGCTGGAACCTCGTTCAAATACCATGAAAATGGGGATCAGTAAGAATGATATCGCGCCAGCTTTAGGGCGTGCAGATGAAGTTTTCTTATTCCAACCTAGCAATATTCCGTGGATGGTCACTGAAATTGCAGAGCATTGTGTGCAGCCTGCGCGTTGGCACGCAGATATTGATACTCTCGCCAATATGGTGGTTGAGACGGCTCAGCCCGGTGACCATATCCTGGTGATGAGTAATGGCGGTTTTGGTGGTATTCATGAAAAACTGCTGGTAGGACTAAAACATAAAGCCGAAGCCAAATCTGACGAATAGTCTATAAGCGCTATCGTGAATCAAAGCCCTAACTTCAGTTAGGGCTTTTTCGTTATAGCTGCTGAAGAAGCTCGACGTTTGCGCGTTCTGGTTGCCCGGAGCAGCTTAATACCGTGCCTTGCATCTCTTTTTTAACACTTCCAAGATAACAATCCACCGAGTCTGTCAATAAGTGAAACAGACAGCCGACGGCGATAGCTTTGAGTTTCCATGAAGGAAAGAAAAATAAGACGACATAAGCAATAGCAGCCCAAATGGTGTGCATAGGGTGGAAGCCTACGCCGCAACGATCAGGATCGAATATAGGATCGGCGAGAAGGTGATCAAGGTCGATAGCCATGGTGGAAACCATTAAGAGCCCAGCAAGCTTCCAGTTTTTTCGCCAAAATAAATAGCCAAATAAAAAGGGCACTAAAAAATGGAAACCGTAGTGAACGATATTCCGTAAAATCTCAAATAACACGGGCTTATCTCGATATGAATCAGTGGAAGACGCGTCACTATAGAATTAAAAATACAAAGAGGGAACTGGGTTCCCTCTTTTTCGATATCTAAAATTTTTCGAAAGGACTAAAGTTCTTGTTCGAAAAGCACCAAAATGGCTTCGTACAGTTCACGCGTTGTGAAATCGTTGGTTGGCGTTGAGAAAATTGTATCATCGCCAGCGATGCTGCCTAAGATGCCTTCAGCTTTGCCTAAGGAGTCTAACAGGCGGGCAATTAACTGCGCTGCTCCTGGGCTGGTACGGATCACAACAACAGAGTGGTTGTAGTCAACATCCAGAACTAAGTTCTTCAGCGGGCTGGTGGCAGTAGGGACACCAGGCTCGGTTGGTAAGCAATACACCATTTCCATTTTTGCGTTGCGGGTACGTACTGCACCAAACTTCGTCAACATTCTGGAAATTTTAGATTGATTAATGTTTTCGAAGCCTTGTTCTTGAAGAGCGATCACAATTTCGGCTTGTGAACTGAATTTTTCTTCTTTAAGGAGTGCCTTAAAGGCTTTTACCAAGTCTTCTTGTTTCGACATCGTGCGCATAATTAACCCATCTTTTGGTATTAAACTGAGTTGTGGGAAAAATAATGGGGTGCATCACTTAAAGGAATGACCAAGGCACTCCAGAAAATATTAAATGCGGCAAACATCAGTAA
>NZ_JAERJY010000204.1:0-4408 GCF_018257375.1 Providencia sp. JGM181
AACTATTGTTTTCCAAATAGTTTTTGAGTGTACTCTTTGGACTCTGCGCTTCGCTTACCATCCGCCTCAAAGTAACGGTTCACATGGCATTTTTGCTCGTTAATATCGCAGAAAATTCCATTGGCAAACGTCACGGCTGTTTTATCAAAATCGCCACCTTGCTCAATCGCTTTCGCTCGTTTATCACCTAGGTATTTTTTCGTTAGCGCAACAGAAACGCCCTCTTTGGCGCTGACGCACACATATTTATCACATAGCACATTTTTTTCTGGAGATTTTAACGCTGAAGTTGATTTTGCTGACGCCAACATCGGTAATGCCGCAATCGCAAACCCAACAAGACACACTGCTTTTAAGTTCATATAACGCCTTTTTTTGAGTAATAACACAACTGCAATATCACATTAGAGTTTTATTTTGTGGATAAATTCCCAGGCGTCATCACTATTTCATGTTTACTGCTAACTCTATCCACTTAGTGCATGATTTTAACTTTTCATTAACACTTTCAATTGTTATTTATTGCAGAAAAGATGAGTGTATAAACGGCAATTTAAATAATAAAAATACCTGCAACTCTGCATTCAACCCAATTAAGCACCCCATAAGAGAGTGATGTATGACAACAGAGACAGTCGCGATTAAATCTTTTGGCACCACAAAAACCACCTCGAAAGTGTTATTTATCTGCTGGATGAGCATTTTATTTGAAGGCTATGATGTTGGCGTGATGGGCGCTGTTCTTCCCACTCTCGCAGAATATAAACAGTGGAACCTCACCCCATTAGAACTTGGCGCTCTTAGCAGCTACGCTTTAGTCGGAATGTTTTTTGGGGCATTTATTATCGGTACGCTGAGTGAACTTTACGGACGCCGCCGTATGCTTTTAGCCTGCGTCACACTCTTTTCATTGACGATGCTTGCCGCTGCCCTTGCCCCAACACCTTGGATGTTTGGGTTAATGCGTTTTATTGGTGGAATTGGACTCGGGGGTGTTATTCCCGTCGCAGCCGCGTTAACCATCGAATATTCTCCTGCTGAAAAACGTTCTTTTAACTACGGCATTATGTATTCCGGTTACTCATTGGGGATCCTCAGCGCAGCACTGATCGCCATGTGGTTGCTAGAACAATTTGGATGGCGCAGTGTGATTGGCTTTGGCGCATTACCGCTTTTGTTAATTTGGCCGATGGCACGCATCTTGCCTGAATCCCTTGAATTTCTGACCCACAAAGGGCGCCACACCGAAGCACAATCTCTGGCGCAGAAATTAGATGTTGAATATCAAGCTCCACCCGCACAGCAAAAACAGCAACCTCAACGTTTGAAAGAGATAGTCTCCGTGGTTTTTGCGTGGAAACATTTGCGCGCAACCGCATGTTTCTGGATAGCGCTATTTTGCGGCATGTTGCTGGTGTATGGCTTAAATACGTGGCTACCGTCGATTATGCGCAAAGAAGGCTATAACTTAGGTTCCAGCCTAACTTTCCTTGTGGTATTTAGCTTAGCATCCGCATTGGGGGGCTTATTCTTAGGAAAAATTGCAGATAAACGCGGCGTTCGCGGCTCGGTTGCCTTTTTCTTCTTGCTCGGCGCGATAGGCATTGGCTGCATGGTTTTTAAACAAAATATCTATATTAACTATTTACTTGTAGCGTTTGCTGGGGTCGGCAGTATTTCTGCGGCGCTGATTTTGACGGGATACATCGCCAATTATTACCCATCCAAAGCGCGCGCTTCAGCCACTGGCTGGGCATTAAGTTTTTCACGAATTGGGGCGATGACAGGGCCTATGTTTGGGGCATATATCGCCAGTTTGGGGATAGCGACCAGCTGGAATTTTATCGCCTTTTCGGTGGTGGCGGTGATAGCGGCAACCGCGGTAATTTTACTACCTCGTAAACGCCCATAAATAGCGGGTTAGCCAGTAAATAGCGGTAAATTGAATAGGGGCATATCGCCCCTATTCAATTTTGAAATCAATACATTAAAATTAATACGCGAGACGATAATGCACCTTCTCGCCTGCGGTTAACGCTGGTGAATCACTGTAATTACTTGATAATTCAATAAACCCACGTAATTCAGGAATATATAATTTTTGATACCACTCTAACTCTGAACGGCGGTGCAATTGATTGCTGGCAAAATCAAGGATCAAACATTTCTGTCCGCTTCTCGCGGATTCCATCACCAGCAAACCATCGCCCCAGATAACCATATCTTGCAGATGGTTATAACCCGCTTCTTTGATCAGCTTAAAATTGCCACCTTGATACTGATAAAGGGAAAACAATCGGCGGGAAGGTTCCTGAGCCGCCAAATAAATATCCCCATTCTGATTCTGAACCGCCTCATTAATACGAATAGGCAACCATCGATGGCTCACTACGTTTTTCTGTGCGATGTTCACCACCACTTCAAGAGACCCCATTTCGTTACCGTAGCTGTACCACACAATCACATTGCCATCATGAACCGCATAAGAAAATGTCGAATTATCCGCGATTTCTTCAGGATAAAAACGCTTCACAAGCTCGCGAGGATCCATTAAATATTGCCACGTAAGCCCTTTATCCGCACTGGTGAAGATCTTTTGGTTATCGATCAGGACATAAGGTTCCCCCTGACCACTTTGGTACATTTTCCCGGTAATTGCCGCATAAATATATTCACCATACCCATCTTTCCAAGGCGTTAGAGGCGTAATCGAATTGTCCGCTAAGTTCACAATTCGATACCCATCGCGCACCATTAAAAGGCACAGAGACTCTTCACACACCGCGTTATAAAAACTGTCGCTAAATTGCGTGATAAAACGCACGCCATCTTTATTGGCAAATAACACCTGATAACTATCTTCCTGTGCGGGCGAAAACAAATCTGACCGATTGTAATAGTAGGATGAGCGGCCATTTTTCTGCGCAATAATCAACGTGCCGTCTTTTGCAGGGTACGTTTTGGCATAATCATAATCCGCAATATAAGCATTGCTCTCTTGGCTGTTCTCTTTCCACTGCCATGACGTATCATTTCCACCAAATACCAGTATCAGTGTTGATCCTAAACACACCAAGAAAACGGCACCCGTCACCAGAAAACGCCAACTTAGAAATGGATTCATTAACGTACCTCCATGACATAAGTATCTTTACCTTGTTGACGTCGTAATGCGCTCAGGACAGCTTGGGTTTGGTAATAGCCATTACCCCGTTTCGAAAACCGATAATACGCCGCCATACCAAGGGCAATTAAGAAACAGATACCCAGGGTTATCGAGCTGGCAAAACCAATGAATATCAGGTCATTATCGAGTAAATACAGCCAATCCCAATAATCCCAGTGATTTCCCCTGTCGACAACATCGCTAATTGCTGTCGCGCCAAAAATCGCCAAGAATAGCGCCAAGATAATGCCCGTGATCCCCCACAACGCCAGATACAGACCACGTTCTTGCGCCATACCTCGAGCAGACAGCGTATAAGCTAAATTATCTTGGTGGTTATACAGGCCAAATACGATGCTCTCGGGAAAACCATCTTCAACTTTGGAGTGATAGACTTCGACCTCATCCCCTTGAGCGAGAAAAAAGCTGTGGTTATTAAAGAAAGGTTTTGAGCCATCTAACTTGAGGTTCAAATGGCTTTTATTCACTTGAAGCTCTATTTCATTGCGGGTGTATGTTCCCCCGCGATAATAATATTCAATCGTCTTGATACTCTTAATATTTACTTTGCCTTTTGTCACCTGTAATGAGGTTTCAGGGATGGGCGTTTGCTTTCGAGAATCTATTTTGAGCGGTTTGAATTTCGGGTTTTTAATTCCCTCAATCTGAATCAGATTTTCGCCATAAATTACCTGAAACTTGCCCGCTATAACTAAATCTAATGCGCGTAAGATGGTTTTTCGTTTTCGGCTAAAAATAGTGAAGGTTTGTGAAATACACATCGACAGCAGAACGGCTCCCACAAAAGCTACCATGCCTAATAATGACCCTAAAACAATTAACCATGTACTCTCTTCATCATTAAACACGCAAAAAAATGCGGGAATAAAGAGTGCCGCAAGTCCAAATGATAGCAGGTACTGCTTTACTAACCCTTTGTCGAATTTAAGGTTTCTATCGGGTTCCAAACGCCCATATTCTGGGTGATACACCCAATTAAGCCAATAGCTCCCATCATTCAGTTGTTCAGCAGAAATAATCAACGTATCGTCTTTATTCAATCGTTCCAAAAATATTTGGCTGTTTTCAAAATCTTCAGCATTGAAAAAAAACACCTTATCCGAAGTTATTAGCCTCACCATGCCCTCAGGTGAAACCTGTTTATAATCGCACTGAATTAGCTTAACGTGAAAATATTGAACACCCATCAATGATGCCTATTTGTTATAGTTAATTTAACAT
>NZ_JAERJY010000205.1:0-4271 GCF_018257375.1 Providencia sp. JGM181
ATTTATTCCAACACATTTAAATATATCTGATTACAATTTATGAAAGAGGTTTCATGACTAGGGAATTATTTTCTACTAATGAAATGAAATTATTATTTGAAAAATTAGCATCCTTTACTGTTTATCCTGAAAATAAAGGTGTGACACGTTTGGCTTATACACCCACAGACCAATTGGCACACCAATACATGATAGAAACCATGCAAAAAGCTGGGTTTACTGTTCGCCAAGATGCGATAGGGAATATTTTTTGCCGATTACCGGGAAAAAATCCCGATTTACCTGCTGTTGGCACTGGCTCTCACTTGGACACGGTTCCTAATGGCGGTGCTTATGATGGTACGCTTGGTGTCGTGGCAGGATTTTACGCGCTGATGCAATTTGAGCCACAGCAATTATCCCGTTCCCTTGAACTCGTCATTTTCAGGGCAGAAGAATCCAGTCGATTTGGTTTTTCCTGTATTGGCAGCAAAGTATTACTTGGGAAAGTTGATCGTGAAAAGTGGACTCTCAACCGAGATGATGATGGACGCAGCTTTTTCGAGGTTCTCGATAGCCTGGGTTATCCAAGCCACGAAATTGAACAGTGCCAATTAGCTGATAACTATTATTCCGCTTTTATCGAAATGCATATCGAACAAGGTCGGCGCCTTGAACTTGAAGGAAAATCAGTGGGAATTGTGAACGGAATTGCCGCTCCAACCCGCTTCCAAGTTCAGGTTACAGGGCATGCAGATCACTCCGGCGCCACCCCAATGTACCAACGCCACGATGCATTAGTGGCCAGCGCCACCATTATCAGCGATGTGAATCGAGCGGCTTGCCGTGAATCTGTATGGGGAACCGTCGGTACCATTGGAAAACTCAATGTATATCCAAATTCCATGAACGTTATTCCCGGTGAAGTGAACTTCTTGGTTGATATTCGCGGCATTGAACCAGAAAGTATTGCTCGCGTTGCCACTCACTTGAAAAATTCCATTAAAAAATCTGAACAAGACAACGATGTTTCGATTCAAATTCGTGAAATTTCAGCAGAAGCACCAGTGAAATTAGATAACGAGATTTGTCAGTGTATTGAACAACATTGCCTTGAACAAAACATCGGTTATATGACCATGTTGAGCGGTGCGGGTCATGATTCTATGAATCTCGCCCAAAAATTCCCAACCGCAATGATTTTCACACCATCAAAAAATGGAATTAGCCATCACCCTGATGAATTCACTGATTTCGACGACATCATTATTGCCGCTAATCTATTGAAAGATACCCTGTATTCATTAGCAAAATAAAGCCTTAGCGAAATAGAAAAGCCGCTGGGAGGTTGCTCTCTCAGCGGCTTTTTCCTATCACCAAAAAATTACATTAATGACACCAAACATCCGGTATACAGCTGATAGGCTGTTAACATCTGTTTTTCATCAAAATCAAAATTAGCTTGGTGATGCCCTGCGGTTCTGTCAGCACCGACAACAAAATACAGAGATTTACCCCCGTGACGCTGGACGCGTTTTGCCAAAATAGTGGCATCTTCGCTACCACCAAACGGTCGAGTCGCTACTGCAGTTAATTCCCCATGTTGCCCTACCACACTAGCCAAGGTGTCAATCAACTCTTGGTCATTGGTTAAATCAACCGCTTCTCCCATCACTTCACTTTCCATTTCTAGCTGGAAGCTGTGTGCGGAGCCTTCTGCCATGCGAATCGCATTTTCGCTCATAAAGCGGTTAATCTCTTCATTTTCGCCGCGGACTTCTATCTGCATTTGAGCATAAGATGGCGTCACATTTCGCCCTTCACCGGCATTCAGTACCCCAACGTTAATGCGTGACATACCTTTACCGTGTCTTGAAATTCCCAACATTTGCGTTGTGGCATGACAAGCGCCAGCTAGTGCATTACGTCCCAATTCAGGCTCTGCTCCCGCGTGGGATGGTGCGCCTTTAAAGCGAAAATCCAGTTTTGTTGTGCAGAGGAAATGGGTTGGGTTAATCACAATTTCACCGCTATTGGCAATGAACCCTAAGTGCGCCCCTAAGAAATAATCCACATCATCCACAATGCCACTTTCTGCCATCGCTCTCGCGCCACGAACGCCTTCTTCCGCAGGTTGGAATAACAATTTCACTTTGCCAGATAAGCTCTCTTTATTTGCCACTAGCCAATGCGCGACCGCTAAACCAATCGCGATATGCCCATCATGGCCACACGCATGCATTTCGCCGGGATGACAAGAGCTAAAATTATCATTTTTTGGGCGATGGGTTTCATCGGTACTTTCTGTCACGCCGACACAGTCAATGTCAAAACGTAGTGCGACCGTTGGTCCTGCTTTGCCGCTATCGAAAATAGCAACGCACCCTGTCAGCTCCTGCATTTCAGCCAGCAGATTTTCATCAACTTGGTGCTTTCTCGCCACCGCTAAACCTTTATCAACCACTTTCTGTTGACGTCCAAAGGCATATTCAGGATTGATCACCTGCGGACCCACTTTGACGTCCAAGTTTAAACGACGCAGTTCTTCAACGATTTTTGCTGTGGTTAAAAACTCAGACCAACCAATTTCAGGGTATTGATGGAATTCACGACGCCATTGAGTCAGTTGTTCTAATGTAATATTTGACATGTTATCTCCTTAAAATTAAAGCATGATGAGCGCAATGAAGATCACCCCAACAATCATGCCAGGCGCAGTACGCTTCACAATTTCCATCGGGTTCACATTGGCTAAACCTGCACAGACGATAGCCGCACCTGCTAACGGTGACATGGTTCTACCCAATGCGCCTGAAATTGCAGAAGCCATCCCCAAATCAGGAATTTCATAACCAAATTGCTGGGCAAATGGTGTTACCGTTTCGTTGAAAGCAAACGCGGCCGCATCACCTGAACCCGTGATAATTCCCATTAAGAATGGGCCCAATGTCCCTCCCCAACGTGCAAATTCAGGAGAGTGGATCAGAAAACCAATAAAGGAATCAATTAAGCCAGATGCTTTGAGACCCGCAGAGAAAACAGCAGCAGCGATGATGATCCCAAGAACATCCCCATAGGCATTCCCCATCCCTTTAAAGAACTCTTTAGTAATGGTTGAAGGGTTAGTACGCGTGATAACTAACGCATAAATTGCCCCAATGACCATCGCTGCTGGCACACTAATTTGATACGCTTTCAGCGCATCCATAAATGGCAGAATTAATAGGATTAATGGAATAAACGGCGCTGTCGCGTACAGATAATTTGGCTGTTCTGCCGCTGCATTTTGTTCTGTGCCCGCGGTGCCATTCACTTCGACAACCGCTTTCATGTTGTACTCTTTTTTCACTAAAGCAACGATAGCTAAGGAAACAGCAGCGATGCCTCCAACTGCTAAGCTGTATGGTCCGTGGCGAGCAATTAAGTCAACAATACTCATGTTCGACATCTGCGCCACAAATGGGTTATGTGACAACCCAGGGCTCAGCATAGAACCTATCGTACCGCACAGCACAGCACCACCAGCAATAGCTGGGTGAATACGTGCAGCAATCAGTAACGGAATCAATGTCGCACCCACCGCGGCAGCACACCCAGCCGCAGAAGGGATCGCGATATTAATAAAGAAAGTCAGTACGACTGCTGCGGGGATCAGGAAAAAACCCAGTCGAGTCAGAACACGAGATAGCACCAGTACTAAATGTTTATCACACTTGGTGTATTTCATAACATAGGCAAAACCCATACTGGAACAAATGGCTTGGATCAGCGGAGCCGAAACCATGCGCTCGCTAAATGCATTTAAGGCATCCATTGGCACGAGGCTAATAATACAGAGTACTAGCCCAGCAGCAATTAATACCATCCGAGTTTCATATTTTTTAATTAAAAGATAAATTGTAGCAACGATAACTAATGCCGCGATAATTTGTATTATCATGACTGACCTCTTTTATTCCCTGGAGAAATAGATAGAACAAATAAAGAAAAGAATGAATTTTTAATTGGTAATTCATTGTGAACTTTAATTGTTTTATTTAATTGAGGGATATCAATTTTAATTCCCTATCTGGAAATTAACCGCCATTTTGTGATCAGCGCGATGTTTACTATAAAAAAATCATTCAAAATTAAAAAATATCCTTTAAAAACATAATCATGATCAACCAGAAAGAAACATTAAATTCCGTCAAAATGACTATAAAATTAACGTTGTTATCATTTTGGTAATATTGAAACTCTTTTTTTACCCTTTACTCATTAAATAATTAAATATTAAATTACGTAAATAA
>NZ_JAERJY010000206.1:0-4163 GCF_018257375.1 Providencia sp. JGM181
GTTATTAGCTCCATAAAAATAGAGTAATAGAAAACGTAATTAATTAGATTAATTTTTTATAATATTAGATTTAAATAGAACAAATAAATTCCCTCATAATTAACGCGTATTTATGAGGGAAAAAAATGATTAAGGTTCGATTGGTAACCCGTTGTCTTGCCCCCATTGCGCCCATGAACCATCATAGAGGCGCACATATGGGTTGCCTAATAATACCAATGCCAGTAAAACTACGGCAGCAGTCATGCCAGAGCCACAGGTTGTGACTGTTGGCGCAAGAATATCAACATCTTGCTGCGCAAAAATAGCTTTTAACTGTTCAGGAGATTTATATTCCCCATTATCCACTAATAAATCCCAAGGCACATTTTTACTGCCTGGAATATGCCCCATCCTTAAACCCGGACGAGGTTCAGGAGCTTGAGCCAGAAAACGGGCAGCTGCACGCGCATCAATAATTTGAATTTTACCTTCAGTGGCAATCTCTAACATTTGCTGTTGATTCAGCGCATTAGCATCTTGTCTATCCGCAATAAAGGTTTGAGCTGCGGGTGGGGTGACTTTGCCGGATTGGGTCGCAAAACCCGCTGTTTTCCATGCGTTAATTCCGCCTGCTAAAATTTTAACTTGTTTACAGCCTAAAGTACGGAAAGTCCACCATGCACGCGGGGATGAAAATAAGTTATTTTGTGCGTAAATAATGACTTGGGTTTGATTATTAATCCCCATAGCCCCAACTGCTTGGCTAAATGTGGTGGCATCAGGGAGCATATGGGGTAAATCGCAGCTCTTATCGGCGACTTCATCTTGATTAAAAAATTGAGCTTGGGGAATGTGCTCATCAAGGTAGCTTTGGTAGCAATCATAAGGGGCGGTAGGTGGCGGTGTAGAGACATCAAGCACAATAATATTACTGTCTGAAAGGTGCGAATTTAACCACTCTGGTGTTACAAAATAATCGTTGTACATCATAACTCACCGTCCCGTTTGATTAATAATGGATGATTACTGGATCTGATTAGGTGCAGGTAATATCGATGGCGATTGAGCCTGATTTTGTTCTATAGGTGTGGTGGAGCGGGTATAAATATTCATCCCGGCAAGCACAATACCCCCAATAGAACTCAATGCGCATAATGCGCACAGTGCGATGACGACTTTTTTCATTTTTATTAGCCTGATTTGATACGAAGATGCCAAAGTATAACTGGATGGTGATAGCAAACAAGTTTTACGGGGTATTTTCTTGGCTCGATTTGGTGTTTTGCGAAAGGCTTTCCAGAATTTGTGTATAATGGAAATTAATACAGTAGTTTTGCGAAGGGTTTCGCAAAAGAGAAACAGGGGCTTTCCTGCCTCTTTTTTGATTGGCTATCATCTCCTTTTTACTTGGTCTTCTGCGTATCTATGTCTCTGTCAAATAAAATCAAAGAACAAATAACTCAATGGTATAAGGGGTTATCTAATCAAATTGAGGGGTTCGTCTCTCGGGCGCCTCAGCGGCAGATGATTGCTGAAGTGGCGAAAAATTTGTCGGATGTAGAAGGGCGTCATTTAGTTATTGAAGCACCCACAGGGGTGGGAAAGACCTTATCCTATTTGATACCAGGCATTGCGGTTGGGCGCGAAGAAGGTAAAACTTTGGTCGTGAGCACCGCTAACGTTGCCCTCCAAGATCAAATATTCAGTAAGGATTTGCCATTACTGAGCAAAATTATCCCTGACTTAAAATATACAGGCGCATTTGGGCGAGCGCGTTATGTGTGTCCCCGAAACTTAGAAGCTATTTGTGCCGCGGAAGGGGAACAAATTGATTTAATGCTGTTGGTGGAAGACAAAACTGAAATTACCAACAGCGAAGAGAGAGCGCAATGCCAGCAATTACGCAATGATTTTCATAGCTTTGCTTGGGATGGGCTACGTGACCACCATAAAAAGGCATTTAGTGATAGTTTATGGCGTAAAGTCAGCACCGATAAAATGAATTGTCTTGGACGTAATTGCCAATTTTATCAACGATGCCCTTTTTTTATTGCACGCCGTGAAATTGAAGATGCGGATGTGGTCGTGGCTAACCATGCTTTAGTGATGGCCGCGATGGAAAGTGAGTCGGTATTACCGGATCCCAAGAAATTACTGTTGGTTCTCGATGAGGGGCATCACGTTCCCGATGTGGCGAGAGACGCTTTAGAAGTGGAAGGGGAAATTACGCTAGTTCAGCTTACCGCACAGGTGGATAATTTTATTCATCATGTCGGGCAGTATGTTGCGCAGTTTCGCCCAGCAAAACCGCCTAAGTTGACTAATCCTGATAAGCTACAACAACATGCCGAAAAATTACGTGAGTGTTTCCGTGATTTTTCACTGTTAGCGAACGGGCTATTACCTGAAACATCCAAAGAGTCAGAATATTTGTTCCCGATGGGGATCTTGCCTGAGGTTATGCAGCAATGTTGCCAAGAGCTATTTAAGCTGACGGATGCATTACGTGGGCTATCAGAGGCGATTCTCAGTGACTTAACGGAGCAAACGGCAAAGCAAGATATTGTGCGTTTACATCGTTCTATCTTAGTGACAAGCCGAGCGATGGGTTATTTTGAAAATATGACCAAATTGTGGCGCTTAGCCTCGCTCGATCAAAGCTCAGGCGCACCTGTTTCGAAATGGCTTAGCCGCCGTTATGAGAAAAATCAATCCCGGATTTTTATGCATTGCGCAGGGATCCGCGTAAGTGAACAGCTGCAACATTTGTTATGGAAAAATGTGCCTCATATTGTAGTAACATCGGCAACACTTCGCTCTTTGAACAGCTATTCACGTTTTATGGAGTTAACGGGATTATCCGAAAAGAGTGATGACCGTTTCGTGACGCTCACCTCACCGTTTAATCATGTTGAGCAGGGTAAGTTGGTGATCCCCAAAATGCAGCATGAGCCAACTATGGCAAATGAAGCTGAACATTTAAAAGAGATGGCAACCTATTTTCGTCATCAATTTACGCATAGTGATCACCATGGGGTCTTGATCCTATTTAGTAGCCAGCGAGCGATGGAAGGGTTTCTGGAGCATGTGAAAGATTTACGTTTACAGCTATTAGTGCAAGGGGATCAGCCACGTTACCGGTTAGTGGAGACGCACTGTGAACGTATTAAACAAGGGCAAAAAAGCGCACTAATCGGCTTACAATCATTTGCGGAAGGGTTGGATTTAAAAGGAGAATTTTTAACCCAGGTGCATATTCACAAGATTGCGTTTCCGCCTGTGACAAACCCTGTGATTATTACTGAAGGGGATTGGCTGAAGTCATTAAAGCGTTATCCATTCGAGGTACAAAGTTTACCTAGCGCTTCATTTAATTTGATCCAACAAGCGGGACGTTTGATTCGAAGTCATGAATGTTATGGTGAAATTATCATTTATGATAAACGCTTATTAACCAAAAGCTATGGTAAACGTTTATTAAATTCGTTACCCATTTTCCCTATTGAACAACCTGAAATGCCAACATCAGATAAGTAGGGCGATAAATAAATCGAGACCACCGAAGTGGTCTCATGGTCAATATATTGACTCTGCTTTACGACACTACTCAATATTGGCTTCTAATAACCACAGGAATTTATCCAGATCGCGAGATGCGGCGGTAAACATATCTGCGGTATTTTCATCTTCAACTTCATCGATAGCTTTACGAATATCATTTGCAACAACAGCATATCGTTCGGCTAACGCTTTTAAATGGTCTTGTACAGAATGAATATCCAAAGGATAAGCTTCTAACGATGTAAATTTATTAACTTGTTGTGACGTTCCTGTGGCGATGCCACCCAACTGAACCGCACGCTCAGCGAACTCATCCAAGTGCCCAACGATGCTATCTCTAAAGCCATCTAACATCTCATGCACAGCGATAAAGTTGCGACCGCGCATGTTCCAATGTGCTTGTTTTGTGATTAAAGAGAGATCGGTGAAATGGATAACCATCATGTTTAAGATACCGATGGTTTCTAATTTAACACTATCTTCAATATCATTACGGGTATATAAAAGGTCAGTTGAAGAGGTTTTAAATAATTTTGCAGTATTCATAGAATTTCCTCTCTTAAATATAATTAACTCAATTATCTTATCTGCTTATAAATATAGAGTGTAAAGCTAAGAAT
>NZ_JAERJY010000207.1:0-4113 GCF_018257375.1 Providencia sp. JGM181
GAATTAATTATTTATTAGATGAAGCAAATGGTAGCGCACAAAAATCAATAGAAAATATGAATTTTACGAGTGATAAGTTGTCTATCTCTCACCGACGTGATGCTAGCTCAATGCAGAAAACCATGAATAAGGTTGAGAGTGAAATAAATAATCGCTCGCTTGAGCAAGCGAAGAAAGTCAGCCTAATTTCGACTATGTTATTAAAACAAGAATCTATGCTTACTGATTTGAAAGAAGATGAGGGCACTTATAGCCAAGCTGAAATTGATTTTTATATTAAAGAAGTCAATCAAGATTTAAAGAATAATGAAGTTTGGAATAAACCAGAATACTCTTTCAAGAAAGTAGACTTCACTAATCATGGCGGATTAAGGGGCATGATTTTTACGCCGATTGCTGATTTTAATAAAAAAAGTGATGAGTTAGCCAAAGCTATCTATGAAGTTGAAATGTTGATGTATGAAATTAATGAAGAACGTCTGAATATTGAGCTAGATAGGCTGGAGTCAATGAAAAAGCCAGCCGTATTAGATATTCAACCTGATTTTGAACCCGGTTTTGAGCCTCAAGCATTTGACATCCTTATTGAATCTCAATCAGGTTTTGAATCCACCTATGAAGGTTACTTCACAATAGACAGCCCAATAGATTTTGTTGAAGTACCATCACTTGCATGTGATTGTGGTGGTTTAGGGCGAACAGCTTTTTGTATGTAATGTGTTCTAATTAGAATTTTTACAGGCTGGTATTTAAGAGGTATTTGATGAAATTTGAGTACCTCTTATTTTGGAGTATCTCTAGGTCTTTGATACAGAAAATAATTATGTTATTTGATAATAAGGAATGTAGGTGTTTTAGCCCTTAGTATTGATTGAGTTATTGAATCATCAAGATTTGCGTTTTTTATTTTAATTTTTTCCGATAATCAAGTATAAAATCTCACCTAATAACCACTCTTAGATTCATCATGTCTATCAATCAACTTATTGATTCACTTTCCACACAAGGTTGGTATGTGTGGAACGATTTTCTGAATCTGTCAGAAATTCAGGCTATTAAAAGTTGTATCCCCGATACCCTGCAAGACGCGCGTATTGGCTATCAAAACACATTACAAGACAACAAAACTATCCGTGGTGATCAAACAGTGTGGCTCGAACCTGAAATGGGCGTAGCAGTCGTACACTATCTAGATAAAATGGAAAACTTGCGTCGGGAACTTAACTGTCAGTTATTTCTTGGATTGCGGGATTTTGAAACCCATTTCTGTCGCTATCCTAATGGTGGATTCTATAAAAAGCATGTGGATAACTTCCGTGGGCAAGGGCGCCGTAAAATCACCACTGTGCTATATATGAATGAATCATGGCAGCAGGGTGATGGTGGTGAAATTGTGATGTATGATATTCAAGATAACGAGCTATTTACCTTAGAGCCGTTAGCGGGGCGCATGGTGTTTTTTATGTCTGAAGATTTTCCCCATGAAGTTCTACCTACCCAAAAAAAGCGTGAAAGTATTGCCGGTTGGTTCCTGACCGAAAAAATACTGTAACCCTTTCTCGTCTATGCCGCCTCTGCAAAGGGGCGGGCTGTAAACTAATCACCTTAATAATAAAACTAAAAGTTGTATATAAACTATGAGTTTGTTTTTTTAAATTATTCCCTTTATTTTAAATTTATTATCTTGAGCGGCATAAAGATAATAAATATTTGTTAATTTAAATATAAATAAAGGATGAATTATATGATTAAGTTAAAAAATGATTTACTAGAAAATCTAAATTATGATGAACATGAAATAGATGAGCCGCAAATTTCGATCTGTTTTGGTGGCGATGAAATTGAATCGGTGATGATTGAGCAAATGTCTATATTAAGTTCAAAAGATGGTAGCCCAGTTAATAACAATCTGTTGAATGCATTTGAGGCAGAAATTATTAATTGTGAAATTATCCTTGGTGACATGTATTGCTGGTAAGTTATAAATTGTAAAGCCACAGCTTTGCTGTGGCTCCCCATAACTTAATTAACCCGCTTAAACTCTTTCCCAACAAACGTTATCGATGCATTTCCACGTTCAATCTGATAGTGGGAATGATGACGTTGCTTATCTAGATCCGTCCTCTGCTGAGATTGAAACTCACTGAGCTTCCAATGAATTAACTCTTTCGCCAGTTTCTTATTCGCATGCTGGCTACGCTCCGATTGGACTTTCACACTAATCCCTGTCGCGACATGCTTGGCACGTACTGCGGAACAAGTTTTATTCACATGCTGACCTCCGGCACCTTGAGATTTTGTGAATTCATATTCGATTTCACTCTCCTCTAGGGGCTGAATAGGCGCAAATGTGATTATGCTAATAAACCAGTTTTTGCGTTTATGGCGTGGTCGCAGAGGGCTTTGGCATTGCCATTGAACGGTTCCACTCCACGCGTTGACCAGCTGTTCGCTCTGTTTCCCCTCTAAGGAGACTAACACTGACTTTAGCCCCTGCTTGGATGGAAAAGACTCCAACACATCAACTTGAACATCTAACAAAGCGGCTTCTTTTAAAAAACAAGAAAACGCTTTTTCCACGGCGATACAGCACTCATCAGGTCCTTGAGCGGAGGAAAACTGTAATAATGCCATTAGCAATCTCCGCTTGTTTTATAAGTGATCACCGGCGCTAAGCGGGCGATAACCTGAATAATGCCGACCTCAACCATGCTTTCGATAACGGTCTCAATGGATTTATAGGATTGCGGCGCTTCTTCATAAATCAATTGTTTGTTTGCACAAATAACTCGGCTGCCTAAAGTGGTTCGGGATAGCTGCAATGGCGTATATTTATGTGATAAACGACCTTTGCATTCCGTTCGCATCCATTTGCGTCCAGCGCCATGAGCGAGGGAATTTAAACTCAAATCGCTGGCAACTGGTGCCACTAAATAGCTGTAGTCACCGCGAGAGCCAGGGATCACCACGAAACCTCTATCGGATGGAGTCGCTCCTTTGCGATGTAGCCAACCGTCGATCCCGTCGATACGGCATGGCTCAACAAGATTATGATTGAGGTCGAAACGTTGCTCTCCCGAAGCCTTAACTTGCTGCATCATGCGCAGCCCAATCAATTGGCGGTTGATCTGTGCGAATTGTAGCGCGTCTTGGTGTGCTTTGAGGTAAATCTTAGCATCATCAGATTGTTCATCCAGCCCATTATGACTATGTTGTTCAACATGTTGGCGTAGAATAGATTGCCCTAAACCACGCGAGCCACTGTGCACGAGTAGTAATAATTTTTGTTTATCAAGACCGCTTTGCTCAAACAATTCTTGGTTTATGATTTTATCGACGGATTGAAACTCCGCGAAATGGTTACCGCCACCAATAGAACTGAGCGAAGTCATAAAATCATGGGATTTCATCGACTCAGGAACGTGCTCATCTAGCCACTCTTGCGGGGCATGATCCGTCATTTCAGATAGCTGTTTTTCCAGCTTATCCAAGTTAACTTTGGCACGCTTGATATCGATTTGGAACAGGCTCATGCCACAGCCAATATCATTGCCAACCAACGCCGGATAGAAGCGTTTAGCTGAGAAAAATGCTGCACCAATTGGGTAGCCACGCCCTGGGTGTAAGTCAGGCATGCCGACCACAGAAACCATGTCGGGTAAATTAGCGGTTGTTTGTAATTGTTGGATTGCTTTACTTTCAATCCATGTAGATTCTGTCGCGATATAACTAACGTGTTCACCGACAGAATGAAGAATATTGCCCATAAGCTATTAACTCATTTTTAATGTGAAAAATAAGGTGATTAGCAGGCAAGTTTTGAGAAGATAGCTGAACTAACGTTTAAAACGATTTTTAACGTCTAAGACTATTTCTGAGGTTGCCCGCAAAGAGTTTGATTAGTTGTTGTCATGATGAACCTCCTTGCAGTGAATTGATTAAATGAATGAAAACGCGGCGGATATTAACGGGAACTTTTTCCTTTTGCAATAGAGAAAAGAAAAAAAGTGTAAAATTAATCTTTATCCTAAAATTGATTATTTTTATAAATAAATATTTTATCCTTATGGTTTTAATTTTTCATTCAAGTATTTTTCTTGATTTCTTCTCAGG
>NZ_JAERJY010000208.1:0-4096 GCF_018257375.1 Providencia sp. JGM181
GAGACAGAATGATGATTGAATGTTAATTTCAACAGGGAAATAAAATGAGCACACAAAAATATGACTATATTATTGTCGGTGCAGGCTCCGCAGGTTGTGTTCTCGCCGCACGTCTGATCCAAGAAACCCAAGCTCGCGTGCTGCTTATTGAAGCGGGCGGTAGCGATAACCATATGTTTATCCGTATGCCTGCTGGCGTCGCTAAAATTATTGCCCAAAAAAGTTGGCCATATGAAACCGAACCTGAACCTCATGCCAACAACCGCAAAATGCAAATTGCTCAAGGTCGCGTGCTGGGGGGCAGTAGTTCAGTCAATGGCATGATCTACATTCGCGGGCAAAAACAGGATTATGATAACTGGGAACAAAAGTACGGATGCGAAGGCTGGGGTTACCAAGACGTTCTACCGTGGTTTAAAAAAGCCGAACGCAATGAAAGCTTGACCGGAGAATACCACGGCACTGACGGACCTCTTCCCGTCAGTGAAAACCGTTATCGCCACCCACTTTCTATGGCATTCATTCAAGCGGCTCAAGAACATGGTTTACCATACGTTAATGACCTTAATGGAGAGAGCCAGCAAGGAACCAGTTTCTATCAAACCACCACACATAATGGGGAAAGAGCCAGTACATCCAAAACCTATTTGAAATCAGTAGCAAATAGCGACCGTTTAACGCTCAAACTTAATACCCAAGTTAACCGCATTATTATTCGCGATGGACAAGCGGTTGGCGTGGCTTACCAAGGTAAAAATGGTCACGAAGTCGAGGCCTTGGCGCGTGAAGAAGTGTTGGTTTGCTCCGGCGCAATGGGATCAGCGAAGTTATTGATGCTCTCTGGTATCGGACCTGAAGAACACCTTTCCTCTTTAGGGATCAAAACCGTGGCGAATTTACCGGTGGGCAAAAATTTTCACGATCATTTGCATATGTCCATCAACGTCACCACCAAAGAGCCAATTAGCTTATTTGGTGCCGACCAAGGCTTTGCCGCTATCAAACATGGTTTTGAGTGGATGGCATTTCGCAGTGGGCTACTCGCTTCTAACGTTTTAGAAGGCGCCGCCTTTAAAGACAGTTGCAACCAAGGTCGCCCTGATGTGCAAATTCACTTTTTGCCTATTTTAGATAGCTGGGATGACGTACCGGGGGAGCCGCTACCTGCCGCTCACGGTTTTTCACTGAAAGTCGGTTACTTACAGCCTAAGTCTCGCGGGGAAATTTTACTGCGTAGCCAAAACCCGCAAGATCCGTTAAGAATTCACGCCAATTACTTGGCTGAACCAGAAGATATGGAAGGTTGTAAACGTGCGGTGAAATTCGGTTTAGAGGTATTAAGCCAGCCATCATTGCAAGCTGTCAGTAAAAATACATTGATGCCGCCTGCCCAAGTTCAGCATGATGAGGGTCAATTAGAAGAGTTTGTGCGTAATTTCTGTAAAACGGTTTATCACCCCGTTGGAACCTGCCGTATGGGTACCGATACCGCAAATTCCGTCACTGATTTACGTCTTCGCGTCCATGGGATCAATAAGCTACGTGTGGTGGATTGCTCCGTGATGCCAGAAATTCCAAGTGGCAATACCAATGCGCCAACCATCATGATTGCGGAGCGTGCAGCCGCGATGATTATTGAAGATAGGCAATAATCACCCTAAAAAGCCCCCCGCCAGAACCTAACAGGCGGGGGGATAATCACTATCCTGTTACTTTCACTCGAGCCGCCGCTGTTTTTGCCATCTCTAGGGCTTGCTCAATCGAATCTCCGACCGCAAGCGCCACACCCAAACGGCGAGTTCCCGCAATTTCCGGTTTGCCAAATAAACGTAATTGAATATCAGAACCGAGTGCCTCGTGAATGCCCGAAAAAACCACATTCCGGCTATGCAGCTCAGGTAAAATCACGGCCGATGCGCTGGCACCATACTGGCGAATAGTGCCAATCGGTAAGCCTAAGAAAGCGCGAACATGCAATGCAAACTCAGACAGGTTTTGAGAAATCAACGTCACCATGCCCGTATCATGAGGGCGAGGAGAGACTTCGTTGAAAATGATCTCATCGCCACAGACAAACAGCTCCACGCCGAATAAGCCGTATCCCCCTAAAGCGGTGACAATTTTCTTCGCCACGTCCTGCGCTTTTTGCAAAGCAACGTCACTCATCGCTTGCGGCTGCCAAGATTCGCGATAATCACCTTTTTCTTGGCGATGACCCACTGGCGCACAGAAATGCACACCGTCTACCGCGCTAATGGTTAGTAATGTAATTTCAAAATCGAAATTCACCATTTTTTCAACAATCACGCGCCCTTGACCTGTACGCCCGCCTTCTTGGGAATAATTCCACGCACTATCAAGCTGCTCCGCTGAGCGAATGATGCTCTGCCCTTTCCCCGATGAGCTCATGACTGGTTTTACAATGCAGGGAAAGCCAATTTCATGGGCTGCGACTTCAAAATCCGCTTTCGTTTCCACGAAGCGGTATTCCGACGTCGGCAGTTGTAGCTCTTCGGCAGCTAAACGACGGATCCCTTCACGATTCATGGTTAGGTAAACCGCATTGGCAGATGGCACGACTTTTTGACCTTGCTTTTCGAGTTCCACCAACGTTTTGGTGGCAATCGCTTCAATCTCAGGAACGATAAAATCTGGTTTCTCACTTTCAACAAGTTGGCGTAGTGCCTCACCATCCAACATATTGATGGTGTAGCTGCGATGAGCAACATGCATCGCAGGTGCATTGTCATAGCGATCCACCGCAATCACTTCAATACCCAAACGCTGGCACTCAATCGCCACTTCTTTACCTAACTCCCCCGAACCGAGAAGCATAACTTTTGTCGCGCTAGAACAAAGTGCAGTACCTAATTGGCTCATGATAATGACCTTATATCCCCAGAGATAAATGCAGCTACATAAAAGATAATGTCTAAAAAGATGGCAGGATTATATACGCAATCGTTTGCTTTGACTATGATAGAAGCATAACCCGTTAACAGTATTATCTGTAAAACGGGCTAACCCATTAAAATTAAAAGTTAAATTTTGGGAGATTCATCCCGCCCAGTCACATACGGTTGATGGCGGGCACCTTTGCCATAGCGTTTATGGAGTAGCGCTAATACACAAAACAGTAAGCCAATCCAAATCAAGGTAAAACTGACACCTTTGACCCAATCGAAAATTTCATTAAACAGGAAAACTGCTAACAAGAATTGAATTGTTGGCTCGATATATTGCGCTAAACCAATCACCGTTAATGTGGTACGTTTAATGGCTGCCGTGAAAAAGAGTAATGGAATGATAGTCACAGGCGCCGCCAACATGTACAGCATTTTGGTTTGCCAATCACCATTTTCTACCGCGCTCATTCCATGTGCGGATAACCACCATGTAATACCTATCGCCAAGGGTAATAACCAAAGCGCCTCTAAAAACAGCGAGGTGATAACATCAAAACGAATAAACTTACGGATCAAACCATAAACTGCAAAAGCGCTCCCCATCACTAACGCTAAAACGGGCAATTCCCCATATTGTATGATTTGGTAGGCAACACCTGAAAAAATAAACACAACCGCCAGTTTTTCAGCAAAGACTAAACGCTCTCGCAAGAAAATCACACCTAGCAAGATTGAAAACAGCGGGTTAATAAAATAACCTAAGCTCGCAGCCAGTACTTGCCCATGAGTTAACGCATAGGTGAAGGTTGTCCACGATACCGCCATAATCGAGGAACTAAAAAAACATAACACAATTGAACGTTTATCCGCCCACACTTGCTTCCACAGGGATTTATTCTTGATAAGCAACCGAATGAAAAATAAGAACGGAAGAGACCAAATCAATCGTTGCGCCAGTAATTCCATGGCTTGTGCATCAGGAAGTAACCGATAAAACAGCGGGGTTATCCCCCAAAGAATATAAGAAAAGATAGCTAATGCTACCCCGGAACGCAGCAACATAATTTATCCGTATGAAAGTGTGGTTGATTTTTCTTCTCTATAATACGCCAATAACGGAAAGATAATAGGTTGAAGTGCAAACTATCACTAAGGTTATCGATCAATTTATTCACACTAAACACTTTTAT
>NZ_JAERJY010000209.1:0-3992 GCF_018257375.1 Providencia sp. JGM181
TTTATACACCTTTCAAATATCAACCCATTGAAATAAAACAGTATATTTATTTGTTGAAATAAATGATTGCTTAATAGGAACTTGATAATTATATTGTACGCCGCTTGTATTCACCCCAGCGGATGGTAATGGTCCGATTCATTACTGACGTTTCATTAAAGTGCGCACGATGACAGTGATTTATATTCTGTCCTGGTGCGAGGTTTTCTGAAATTGAATACAAGGCGTCTATCCACATACCTAATTAAATGATTTGTGTATGTAAAAAACAAAACATGTAGTGCTATAGCTCAAGTTATATGGCTGCATTTTAGGTTCACTCGGCCTGTGTATTCAGACAGAGTTAACGTTGTTAAGGGCTTTTGGGAAGGGCTTCAAAATGCAACAGAATACCGTTCAAATGAAACGTGTACTGACCACCCCTGCGTTAGTATTTTTCGGGCTGGCTTATATGGTGCCACTCGGAATTTTTACCACCTATGGACAAGTGACTGTATTAAGTGAAGGGCATCTGCCTATCGCTTATTTAATTACGCTCGCTGCTGTCTTCTTTACCGCCATGAGCTATTGCCGTATGACCAGCGCGCTCCCGCTTTCTGGGTCTGCTTATTCGTATGTGCAAAAAACCTTTGGTGGCACTCTTGGATTTCTTGTTGGTTGGGCACAACTGCTGGATTATCTATTTCTGCCGATTATTAACTACATTGCGATTGGGATCTTCGTTCACGAAGCGTTCCCGAATATCCCAATGCCAGTGATAATCTGCTCAACCATCGCTGTTGTCAGCATCATGAACATTTTGGGTATCAAATTGGTATCTTGGATGAATATGCTGATTATTCTGATGCAATTTGTCTTCATCGCCATCTTCTTGTACATCTGCTTGCAAAACGCGATGGTACTGGATGTTGAAGCCCTTATGGCGCCGCTCACCGTGATGTCATCACAAGTATCTGGGCTGTTTGCGGGTGCTGCGGTACTGTGCTTAGCCTTCTTGGGCTTTGATGCTATTTCAACCATGGCCGAAGAGACAAAAGACGCACGCCGTGCTCTACCTAAAGCGATTTTATATACTGTATTTATTGCAGGAGCCTTGTTTATTGCCATCTCTTACGGTGCACACTTAATGTACCCAGTATGGCAAGATTTTCTCCCTAATACGGATGTCGCCAGTATCGCGGTGATGCAGCAAGTGGGCGATAAAATGAAGTGGATCGGCGCCTCTTTGATGGCATCGAGCTTTATTACCGCTTATGTTATCGGTGTCTTTGCTTCAGCAATGACCTCGCAAGCCAGTATCGTGCGTATTTTCTATGCAATGGGTCGTGAAGGTGTGCTACCTCGCTCTATCTTTGCGTATTTGCACCCACGCCTAAATACACCGGTCTATTCCATTATCTTTGTGGCTGTGGCTTCATTGATGTCACTGGTGTTATCACTCAGTATGGTTGCGTCGATGATTAGCTTTGGTGCGCTGATAGCCTTTACCTTTGTGAACTTGTCAGTCATAAAACATTTCTACATTGACCGCAAAGCCTCATTGGATAATACCAAGCTGCTCACTTGCCTGGTCATGCCATCCATTGGGGTTGTTTTAACCTTGTGGTTATGGACAAGTTTAGATGCAGAAGCCTTCACAGTCGGCTTATGTTGGCTAGCGGCCGGGGCAGGCTACCTCACGCTTCTGACTCATGGTTTTACTCGTCGTCCACCTGCTATCTCTGATGCCGAGACTGAGATGATTATCAATTAATCCTCCGGTACCTTTCGTTGATTATGGGGAAGCTTATCTTCCCCATTATTTTTTTGGTTCTGGCTCCGTAGGAGCCCCTGATACAGACGGTTTACGATGAATAATAAAATTGCTGATGTTATTTATTTCAACGGTTATATCTATACCGCAGACAGTCAAGATAGTGTTGTCGACGCTATCGCCTTGAAAGAAGGTTATATTCTTGCAACAGGGACTTCAGATGAATTACATCAATATGTTGGCCCAGAAACCGAGAGCATCGACCTTGAAGGCAAAATGATGATGCCAGGGATCATTGATGGACATATGCACCCATTTTGGGGCGGTATTCAGCTGTTCGGCTGCCATCTTAATTACGAATCCCTGACTATCGACCAAATTTTACAGCGCGTGCAAGATCACCTCGATAAAGATCCTCGCACGGGTGAAAATGACTGGCTAAAAGTGACGGCATGGTTACGCCAAGGCATGTTACCGGCAGGTATTGATATGTACCGCGAAGATATGGACAAGCTCAATACAAAGCGCCCAGTAGTCCTGTTTTCTAATGACTGCCATACCCTGTTAGCCAATAGCCGCGCCCTCGAATTATTTGGGATCACCAAAGAAACTCCTGAGCCACCAGATGGCAAAATCGGTAAATACGAAAATGGTGAACTAAATGGTATTTTAGAAGATGCACCCGCCATGCGTGCCGCAGATAGCATTCCGTCTATCCGTGATGAGCAAGCGGTTGAAGTGGCTGAGTTAGTCCAAAAAGTTCTCAATCAGCAAGGCGTTACTATGGTGATGGATGCCCGCGTTTCTGAGCAACAGTTAGAAGCATTTCACCAGCTCCAACAACGTGGTGAACTCACTTTGCGCTTCCAAGCTGCGCGCGAAATCACGCCTGATGATACCCCGAATGTGGCTGCCGTTGCGGCTGCTGTCGATAAAGCCGTGGCGTTCGCCAAAAAATGGCATCAAGCGGAGTGGACACCAACACCGGGTATCGGCCTGCGTAATATCAAAATGTTCGTGGATGGCGTGCTGCAATACCCAACCATGACCGCCTCATTATTACAGCCATACCGCGTGAACAAAGGCACTGATTCAGCGCCAAATTGGGTCGAAACCGATAACTACGGCGACCTCTATTTCACGGCTGAAATTTTGGATGAGCTGCTCGAGAAAATCGCCGCAGCAGGTTACGATCCTCACTTACATACCGTCGGTGAAGGTGCCGTCTCTATCGTGCTGGATGCCATTGAAAAAATGCGTGCGGCTCACCCAGAGAAAGATATCCGCCCAGGGCTTGCTCACAATGAACTGGTTGATGCTAAAGATTATGCCCGTTTTGCGCACTTGAAAACCATTGCATGCTTATCATTCCAATGGGCTGCGCCAACGCCAGAGCTGGCTGCATTCGAAAAAAATATGCTGGGCGAAACCCGCTTCCAGCAGCTAGAGCCAATCGCTAAGTTTATTGATGCAGGAGCGGTGGTTGCCTTTGGTAGTGACTGGCCAATCGATGATTTTGACGAATGGTATGATTTGAAAGTCGCCGCAACTCGCCGTGGTCGTAATATTAATGGTCAGCCAGCCCCAAGGCTGAATAACGACCGTGATATGACCGTGACCGAAGTTTTGCGTTCGGCAACGATTGATTCTGCTTATGCTCAGCATCGTGAAGATGTTTTAGGATCGCTTGAGGCAGGTAAATTCGCGGATATGATTGTGCTGGATCGCAATGTATTTACCATCCCTGCGGATGATATTGAAAATGTGAAAGTGCTGCGCACCATTGTGGGCGGAAAAACAGTTCATATCGCGTCTTAAATATTTAATTATCATTAATCTGATGAAGGCATAAAAATATGCCTTCATCTCAATCAATTAAACCAGTAAGTTAAAACCAATAACTTTCTAGTCTAAAATAATAATTTAATGCTAAAAGCCTGTTATATAAACAGGAACACCAAATAGGGCTTCATGATAGAAGTTAGTGATCTCTGCACTTTTAACATGATCTGAAATGCTAACGTCCTTATTCATGCGAGCAACACCCTCAGCAATACAACTTATTGATGTGTCGAAATTATGTTGGTCATCCAACTTTACATACTCGGACTTCCATTTGTCGTAGAGTGCTTGATTGGTTAGCGGAAGTATATTGTAATTTCTATACTTATAAATTAATTTATCGGCCTCAATTAATTTAGCTTTTATTTCATTAATCTCGTTACATTTTTCATCATAT
>NZ_JAERJY010000020.1:0-33360 GCF_018257375.1 Providencia sp. JGM181
ATATGGGATATATGGGATATATGGGATATTAAGGTGTAAAAATATGAATAAAAAATGTGGCTCAAGAAAGATAGAGAATTCAAATTGTATAAATTACATTTTACTTGAATGATATCAATCACAAAAATTTAATAAATTCCCGCAATGGAACTCATAGACAAAAAGATAGTAAAGAGCTCAGATTCGATAAAAAGCATTATTAATAAGCTAAAAAGTAAAACGCTAATTATGATTTAAATAAAAAATGCGTTCATCGATTAATTAGTCGGTGAACGCATTTTATCTTGAACTTATGTCAAATTATCGGGGTGACACAGTCACTGTATTTCCACTGTTTGCGATCATAACACGCTGACCTACACGGAAAGCGGCAGGATCTTGTTTCTGAACCACAACAATGTTTTTACCACTGTCTAAACGGATTTCAAGCTGCACACCTTGGCTTTTATTTAGGGCACCTTGTGCTTGTTGACCCGCTAAACCACCCGCGATTGCACCAGCTGCTGTTGCTAGCGTTTTACCAGTACCGCCACCGACGGTATTACCTAATAGACCACCGATAACTGCACCACCAATTGCTCCAATTACGTTACCATCTTCACCCGCTTGAATGGTAACTGGGCGTGCATTGAGTACGGTACCATAAGTCACAGTTTGGACTTGTTTAGCATCTTGAGCTGAAATAGTATCACCAGAAAGCGTACTTGTATTGACACAGCCAGATAACGCAACAACCGCAGCAACACCTACAAAAACTTTCTTAAGCATAATAACTCCTATGAGACTTGCTGTTCGTGGCAGTAACGTAGCATCGAAGATTTGTTCTTACCATAAGCACAACAACATCAAAAATTTGTTTTAGATAACAGAGCCTAGACTACTAATTTTGAATTAAATAATGCATCAACACTAGGTAAAATATCTCAAATTTCACCCAAAATCCCAACTCAAGGCACCCTTTGCTAAAGAATCATCTATTTTTTGACTATTTTAGAACATCAATTTATGGCAAAGGCTAAATAGGGGATTTTCACCTGTAATAAAAACTACTCACCTTAAGGTGTAGCAGATAATTACAGAATGAACCATTATAAATCAAATTTAAAAAAATGAGAGATAGCAAAGTGACTCATTGCTGCTATTTTGCTCACTATTTTCATCTCTTCTATCAATTATTTATTATTCCTGCGAAGCGCTACGAGAAATTGAATCGATCAGTTGACAAATTTTTCTCTAAAAGCACAATCTTTCCTAGTTTATCTCATCGAGTGAATAGACACGTTAAAGGGAATAATGATGATTAAATCGGGTCGCTATATCGGTGTTATGTCAGGAACCAGTCTAGATGGTGTTGATGTCGTATTAGCAGCAATTAATGATAAGTTTGTTGCAGAGCAAGCTAGCTTGAGCGCCGCATTTCCGATTGAACTGAAAAAGCGCATTCTCAATATTTGCCAAGGACAAGAAACAACACTTTCTGAATTGGGAAAAATAGACAGAGAACTTGGCACAATATATGCCGATGCCATTAATCAGCTGCTTCATCAAACGGGTCTATCTCCCGAAGATATTATTGCGATTGGTTGTCACGGGCAAACGGTTTGGCATGAACCTGATAGTGAAACACCATTTACTATGCAGATTGGTGATAACAACCGCATCGCAGCATTAACGGGAATAACGACAGTCGGTGATTTTCGCCGCAGAGACATGGCTTATGGTGGACAAGGTGCTCCGCTAGTTCCTGCATTTCATTTAGCCGTATTAGGGCATCCGACTGAAAAACGTATAGTGCTTAACATTGGCGGGATTGCTAATGTTACTGCATTGCTGCCAAATGCATATGTAAAAGGCTATGACACAGGGCCTGGTAATATGTTAATGGACACTTGGGTCTGGCGTAACAAGCAACAAGCGTATGATAAAGATGGTGAATGGGCAAAAACGGGAACGGTGAATCAGGCATTATTAAATGCGATGCTTAATGATAGCTATTTTAAACGTTCAGCTCCTAAAAGTACTGGGCGTGAATATTTTAATATGCAATGGCTAGAGCAGCATTTGGCGCATTTTAAATTACTATCTCCTGAAGATGTACAAGCAACACTGTGTGAATTGACCGCCGTATCTATCGTGGATCAAGTCAAGTTATGTGGCGGCTGCGAGCGATTAATTGTTTGTGGCGGCGGCGCTCAAAATAAATTCTTAATGTTGCGATTAGCAACATTACTGCCGGGGATTGAAGTCGCGCCAAGTGATAAATATGGGCTGAGTGGTGATGATATGGAAGCACTGGCATTTGCTTGGCTTGCCGCTCGCACAGTTTCAGGCTTATCAGGTAGCCTTGCATCAGTAACGGGCGCAAGTAGAGACAGTATATTAGGTGCGATATACCCCGCGAATGTTGATATAAAATAACCGCTTGAAAGGACAGTAAAATGAACGAACTTGAAGAGATCGATCTTGCTGCGGTACGACGTGAATATACAAAAGGTGGATTGAGACGCAAAGATTTAACGCCAGATCCTATTCCATTGTTTGAGCGCTGGTTAAAGCAAGCCTGTGAAGCGCGATTAACTGACCCGACAGCAATGTGTGTGGCAACAGTTGATGAAATAGGGCAGCCTTATCAACGGATCGTATTATTAAAGCACTTCGATGAAAACGGATTAGTCTTTTATACTAATTTGGGAAGCCGTAAAGCACAGCATTTAGAGCATAACAATAAAATCAGTTTGCATTTTCCGTGGTATCAATTGGAACGCCAAGTTCATTTTACCGGTGTTGCTGAGCGTTTAAGTCCTATTGAAGTACTGAAATATTTCCATAGTCGCCCAAAAGATAGCCAAATCGCGGCTTGGGCATCTGCTCAATCTTCACGGATTTCGGCGCGTGGAATCTTAGAAGGGAAATTTTTAGAACTTAAGCAGAAATTCAAAAACGGTGAGGTTCCATTACCAAGTTTTTGGGGGGGATATCGCGTTGTTTTTAACAGTGTCGAATTTTGGCAAGGCGGCGCTCACCGCCTGCATGACCGCTTTCTATACCAAAGAGAAGGTGATGGCTGGGTAATTGACCGATTAGCCCCGTAATAAATGGTTTTTTAGCTGGCGCTTAATTGATATGCGCTTTATGCTATAGCCTCGTTTAAGAAAATTGACAAATCATACTGGCGAGCCTTTGAGCTAAGCCTTATTTTGTCAATTTTCTACATTAAAATAGATAGACAAAATTCAACCGATGGAGTCATTGATGTCTAGCAATAACCTGATTAAACAATTGCAAGAGCGGGGCCTCGTTGCCCAGGTAACGGATGAGGATGCGTTAGCAGAGAGACTGGCGCAGGGCCCTATCTCTCTCTATTGTGGCTTCGACCCTACCGCCGATAGCTTGCACTTGGGACATCTGGTTCCTTTGCTGTGTTTAAAACGATTCCAACTAGCCGGGCACAAGCCTGTGGCGTTGGTCGGTGGCGCAACGGGCCTTATTGGCGACCCGAGCTTTAAAGCTACTGAACGTAAATTAAACACCACAGAAACCGTTCAAGAGTGGGTAGAAAAAATCCGTAACCAAGTCTCACCATTCCTTAGTTTTGATTGTGGTGATAACAGTGCACGCCTAGCTAACAACTATGATTGGTTTGGCAAAATGGATGTGCTGACATTCTTACGTGATATTGGTAAACATTTCTCCGTTAACCAAATGATCAACCGTGAGTCTGTTAAACAGCGTTTAAACCGCGATGATGTAGGTATCTCTTTCACTGAATTCGCCTATAACCTATTACAAGGTTACGATTTTGCGAACATGAATAAAGAAATGGGTGTTGAGTTACAAATTGGTGGTTCAGACCAATGGGGTAACATTACATCAGGTATTGATTTAACTCGTCGTCTGCATCAAAACCAAGTGTTTGGTTTAACTGTTCCACTGATCACCAAAACAGACGGTACCAAGTTTGGTAAAACCGAAGGTGGTGCAGTATGGTTAGATCCGAAGAAAACCAGCCAATATAAATTCTACCAATTCTGGATTAACACAGCAGATGCTGACGTTTATCGTTTCCTGAAATTCTTTACTTTCATGGAATTAAGTGAAATTGACGCATTGGAAGAAGAAGATAAAAATAGCGGTAAAGCGCCTCGTGCACAGTATGTATTAGCAGAAGAAGTAACTAAATTAGTTCACGGTGAAGCGGGTCTCGCGGCTGCAAAACGCATTACTGAAAGTTTGTTCTCTGGCGCAGTATCTGATTTAACTGAAGCTGACTTTGAACAGTTAGCTCAAGACGGTATGCCATGCATCACCCTAGAAGATGGTGCAGATCTCCAGCAAGCATTAGTTGATTCAGAACTGGTACCTTCTCGTGGTCAAGCAAGAACGGCAATCAGCTCAAATGCAGTTTCTGTGAATGGTCAGAAACAAACTGAACCAATGTATGTATTCACTGATGCTGACCGTTTATTTGGTCGTTATACACTTATCCGCCGCGGTAAGAAAAATGACTGCTTAGTTAACTGGAAATAGCTCTGACGAACCTTTGTAATATATAGCCCGGAAATCTCCGGGCTATTCATATTGGCAAATGGCTACTCACTGATTTCTCTTCATTCGACATAACAATTCTCTGGGTTTCCAATGAAAAGCGTATTATCAATTCAATCCCATGTTGTTTTCGGCCATGCAGGAAACAGTGCTGCTGCATTCCCTATGTGCCGCATGGGCGTAGATGTGTGGCCACTTAATACAGTGCAATTCTCCAACCATACTCAGTATCCACAATGGACGGGCTCAGTATTTCCAGCTCAGCATTTGACAGATATTGTCGAAGGATTAGCAAAAATCCATAAATTGGCAATCTGTGATGCCGTGTTAAGTGGTTATATTGGTTCTGCTGAGCAAGGTAATGATATTCTAGCGATTGTCCAAAGAGTCAAAGCGGCGAATCCGCAGGCACTCTATTTTTGTGACCCAGTGATGGGACATCCAGAGAAGGGATGCATCGTTGCACCAGGTGTCGCTGAGTTTCTTTGCCAACAAGCGCTAGCGGCGAGTGATGTGATTGCACCTAACTTATTAGAGTTAGAAACTTTAGCGAATGAAAAAATCTCGACGGTAGAGCAAGCTGTACAAGCTGCACGTCGGTTATGTCAGCAAGGCCCTAAAACTGTATTAGTTAAGCATTTAAGTCGTGCTGGCTATCGTGCAGACCGCTTTGAAATGATCTTAGTCACTGCGGAACACAGCTGGCATGTTAGCCGCCCACTAGTGGATTTCGGTGAAAAGCAGCCTGTGGGAGTCGGTGATTTAACGAGTGGCTTAATGTTGGTCAATATCTTAAAAGGTGAGCCACTCGATAAAGGCTTAGAGCATGTTGCCGCAGCCGTTTATGAAGTGATGCTGAAAACCAAAGAAATGGGTGAGTACGAACTACAGTTAGTTGCAGCTCAAGATTTGATGGTTAGCCCTCAACATAAATTCTGCGCCACTCAGTTAGACTGATTGAGCATAGTAGTGACTTACTAAATATAGTAATGAAAACAGCGCCGAATGGCGCTGTTTTTGTAAATACGATTTATGCGATAGATTACTTTTTCAGTAACCCTTCTGCTTCTAATGCCTCTTGTACTTTTGGACGCTTCGCAATCTTCTCACAATATTCGTTCAGATGGCTTAATGCACTGATATCAACACCAACTAAACGAGTCCAGTTGGTGACGGTAAACAGATACGCATCAGCAACACAGAAATCACTTTTAGCAACAAAATAAGGCTGATTTTTCAGAACATCATTCACGTACTGGAATTTTTTCAGTAAATTTGCGCGAACAACATCTTTATATTCTTCAGGGGTATTTGGCGCAAATAATGGGCCAAAATTCTTATGCAGTTCAGTAGAAATGAAGTTTAGCGCTTCTAACTGATGGTAGCGCTTCATTGAACCAGGTAGGGCAATTAAGTTTCTATTTGGGTTTTGATCTGCAATATATTGAACAATCACAGCACCTTCAGTTAATTGCTCATCATCATCTAAAACGAGAGTAGGCACTTGACCTTTCGGGTTAATCTCTAAGAAGTTTTCACCCGTTTCTGTGATTTTCTCTTTTAAGTTAACACGAACAATACTGAAATCTAATCCTGCTTCACGCAGAATGATATGAGGAGAAAGTGAGCAGGCACCGGGAGCGTAATACAATTTCATCATAAAACTCCTAAGTCATAGAATGGTCATCATTATTGTTCTTCCAAGTATACACCAGATTTAAAAAGAGAATTGCCAAAGGATGCGGGGTGGCTCTCAATATCTAAAATCACACTAATATATGGCAAGCTTACGATAGACGAGTATTTCTTAGGGAAATTGTCTATTTAATTGATAATTCATTAAAATTAAGAATGTTACAGGAGAGGAATCTGAGAGGGTTCTGTTATAATTTTGCCTCTCATTGAGCTATTCTCTCAATCCTTAGTCACATTTTATGAGCTGTCAAAATGGCATCCATTTTTCACAACCTTAATTACTTAACCAAGCTAGATGCCATCTTAATGGCTCATAAACCGAATAGTAGTAAAGGATTAAAACGCTTTATTCTTGAATTTTGGTTTTTTGGTTTAATTAATGCTCGTTCTTGTCTGTTTGCTGGTTTCTTCTTTTTAGCTTTATTCCTAGTGCCAGCTAAAGGCATTCTAGGTATTCCTCGTTATGATGCCTTATTAATTTTCGCGGTATCTTTTCAAGCGTTTTTGGTTTGGTCAAAATTAGAAACGTGGGATGAACTAAAAGCCATCTGTGTATTCCATTTAGTCGGCTTTATGATGGAATTATTCAAAACCTCTGCGACCATTGGCTCATGGCAATATCCTGATGAGGCGTATACCAAACTTTGGGGCGTTCCGCTGTTCACTGGGTTTATGTATGCAGCAGTCGGCAGCTATATCATTCAATCATGGCGCTTTTTTAATGTCAGAATTGAACATTATCCACCTTATTGGATGGCGACATTAGTGGCTCTAGCCATCTATATTAACTTTTTTAGCCATCACTATATTGATGATTATCGTTGGTACTTAACGGCATTTATATTTGGTTTGTATGCGCGCAGTATGGTGTTTTACACCCCATTAGATAGGGAACGTAAAATGCCACTATTACTTGCATTTATGCTGATAGGGTTCTTTATTTGGTTGGCGGAAAACTTCGGAACGTTCTTCGGTGTTTGGCAATATCCAAATCAAATTGGCGCATGGTCGATGGTGCATGCTGGGAAGTGGGGAGCATGGTCGCTACTGGTGATTGTGACTTTCACGATTGTGGTGCATCTCAAACACATAAAAAGTTGTGTTTCGATAGCGCGTTAGCGGCAGGTTTTTCGTTAAAGGACGGGAGAGTTGATTCCCCCGTCTTTCTGTCATTACAAATCTTGTCGCCACGCATCAATAGATAGAGGTTCACCAAAGTGACTTTCAATCAGCCGACGCGTCACGTCATGAAGCGGAGCCGCTAAAACTTCCGCGGTATTTCCTCGCTCAACCACTTCACCTTTATCCATTACAAGCATCTTGTCACTAATGTGCTTCATCATGCCTAAATGTTGGGTAACGTAGATATAGGCGATATCTTGCTTGGCTTGTAAGTCGAGCATTAAGTTGATGATTTGCGAACGCATCGACATATCCAGCGAGGCAAGTGCTTCATCAGCCACGATAATTTCTGGTTGTAAAATTAATGCACGGGCGAGGGCAATCCGTTGTTTTTGACCCGATGCCAGCATATGTGGGTAATACTCCGCGTGATCGGCCAGTAGCCCCACTTGGCGCAGTGTTTGAATAATGCGTCTTTCCCGCTCAATTCCCGTTAAGTTGGTATTGAGTTTTAAAGGTAATTCTAGGGTTTGACCAATACGCTGGCGCGGGTTTAAGGAGGTACTTGGATCCTGAAATATCATGCGAATACGTTGGCTTCGGTAGCTATAATCGCCAAAACTTAGCCGTTGACCACGGATCAAAATCTCTCCGCCAGAAGGTTCTGTCACGCCAGACAACATACGAGCCAAGGTGGATTTCCCTGAGCCGTTAGCGCCGATGATCGCTAAAGTCTGCCCCGCTTGTAGGTTGAAACTCAGCGGCTTGACGGCTTGTAATTCATGACGACGAAATAACCCTTCACGAAAACGGAACGTTTTTGTCAGGTTACGTACCTCAAGTAACGTTTCCATTAGGGTTGTTCCTCGGTATTCAGTGGATAATGGCAGGCAACCAGATGCCCCTTAATACTGCGTAGTGGTGGTGCATCGATACAGGTTCGTTGCGCGTAAGGGCAACGAGGCCCCAAACGGCAGCCAATCGGCAAGTGTTCCAATGAAGGGATAGCCCCCGGCAGCGTATTTAAACGACCTTTATGAGGGATAGGGCTTTCAAAATCAGGAATAGAGCGAATCAGTGCCTGCGTATAAGGGTGGCGAGGTCGCTGTAAAATATCATTCGGTGTGGCGCTTTCTACAGTCTGACCGCAATACAGGACATTAATTCGGTCAACCAATTTAGACATCATTTCCATATCGTGGCTGATCAGTAAAATTCCCATATTATTGTTTTGATTTAATTTATCTAATAAACGGAAAATTTGTGCCTGCGTGGTGGATTCCATTGCGTTGGTGGGCTCATCCGCAATCAACAAGCGAGGCTGATTGGCAATCGCAATGGCGATCATCACTTTTTGGCATTCACCATCCGTCAGCTCGTACGGATAACTATGCATAATGTCTTTGTGATCTTTGATACCCACACGGTGCAATAATTCAATTGCTCGGCGTTTTCGCCAATTAAAACGCTGCCACCAACGCCCTTTGTATGTCCAGCTTGGGATAGATTGAATTAGCTGTTTCCCAATATCAGCCGCAGGGTCAAGACAGGATTGCGGTTCTTGGAAAATCATCGAAATATTATGACCAATCAGGCGACGACGCTTACGTGGACTGAGTTTTAATAGGTCAATGTCTTGGAAGCGAAAACGGTCAGCAGTTACGCGGATATTATCTTTGGTGATCCCACAAATGGCTTTAGCAATTAAGCTTTTACCGGAACCCGATTCACCCACTAAGCCACGAACTTCGCCTTCAGATAAGGTCATGGAGACACGGTCAACGGCTTTGACGGGACCGTTAGCTGTCATAAATTCAATGGTTAAATTACGAATATCAAGTAATGGCATTATTCCACCCCCGAATTAATCGCTCGGTGCAGTCCATCACCCAGTAAGTTCACAAATAAGACACTCGACATAATCGCAACGCCGGGCAAAATGACTGTCCACGGTGCCACATAAATCAATTCTAGCGTATCGCCTAGCATCGCGCCCCATTCAGATGATGGGAGCTGTGCGCCTAAATCTAAAAAGCCTAATGCCGCAATATCCAAAATCGCAATGGAGAGGGCGCGGGTCAATTCAGTGACCAAAATAGGGGTGATATTTGGCAGTACCGTGTACCACAAAATAAAGATGTTTGAGGCGCCATCTAAACGTGCCGCCACGATGTACTCTTTATCTAGCTCATCATGCACGGCAACATAGATAGTTCGTACCATACGAGGGATCAGCGCGAGGCAAATTGCAAGCATCGCATTGGTTAAGCTGGCACCCATAAATGCCACCACGATGATTGCCAATAGTAGAGAAGGAATCGATAGCAAGGTATCCAGAACGTGGTTAAACACAGCGGATTTGAGTCCACGGGTCATACCCGCAAGGCAACCTAACACTAAGCCGATTATTGTCGCAATCGCAGTGACCAACAAGGCTGAGCCGAATGTGGATTTAGTACCAATCAAGAGACGGCTTAAAATATCGCGTCCTAAATCATCCGTACCAAAGAAGAATGCCACTTCACCGTAGTGTGACCATGATGGCGGCGTAATTTGGTAACCCAAAAATTGTTGGTCGATGGCATAAGGTGCTAAATAAGGTCCTACAAAACAGAGAATGATTAAAAAAATCACCCCAAAAAAGCCGATCATTGCCAGTATGTCGGAGGAAAAAATATTCCATACCACCCGTGTCGGGGATGGCATTTTCTGTTCACGATAAAAATTATCTGAGGACATACCAATCCTTATGTTTTAACGGGTCCATCATTGCGCCTAAAATATCGGATAACACGTTCACGGTGATCACCAATGCGCCAATTAACATCACGCCTGCAGAAATCGCCGAGTAGTCTCCTTGGCGGATTGCAGTGACCAACCAGCGACCTAATCCCGGCCAGTTAAACACTAATTCTGTCACCATGGTTAATGTTAGCATCGTGGAGAACTGTAGCCCTAATTTCGGGATAATCGGCGGTATGGCGTTATGAAAAATATGGCGGCGAATAATTTTAAAGCGAGAAAGCCCGCGAGTGGCGGCAGCTTTAACATAATTACTGCTAGCTACTTCATCCGTACTAATGCGGACTAACCGAATCACTTCGGTGGTTGGCGCTAAGGCGAGTGTGAGTACTGGCAGGATCATATGTTCTAACACATTGATGATCATATCTTTACGGTATGGCGAATCCGAAAGCCACGCATCCACAAGGGCAAAGCCTGTGACTGGCTTCAGGTTATAAAGTAGGTCGATTCGTCCAGAAACGGGCAGCCATCCTAAGTGAAGCGAGAAAAATAGGGTTAGCACTAACGCTAAAACGAAGACAGGCACGGAAAAGCCCAATAGGGCAAACGTGCTGATCGCAATATCAACGGGTTTGTTTCGCCAGAAGGAGGCAATCATCCCTAGCGGGATCCCGACAAACAATGCAAATAAAAAGGCGAGAATGCACAATTCCATGGTGGCAGGGAATGTGTCTTTTAGTTGCTCGGTGATAGGTTCTCCGTTAATGCTTGAGACGCCGAAATCGAAATGCAGTAAGCCATCAAAATAGAAAATATAGGCATCAATGAGTGATGCGCCGCTGAGAGGCGCATTTGGCGTAAAGTAGCTTAAGCTGAAACTGACCAGCGACAAAAAGAAGACCGTCACCAGCAACAGCAAAAATCGTCTCAGTGAGTAGATGATCATGGTTGCGGCTCCTGCTGCCGAGGTGGTGCTTTTTTCGGCTCTTGCATCTCGCGATAAACGCCAGCAAATGAAGTATTGCCGAACGCGCTGATCACCAACCCTTTCATATCAAAACGATAAGCTTGTAAACGCAGCGAGTAAGCTAATGGCAATATAGGCAGTTCTTCCGCAAGAATTTGTTGTGCTTGATGATAGTAATCAATGCGGTCTGCCAGCTCTTGCGTCAGTAAGGCTTTATGCAAAACATCATCAAATTTAGAATCACACCAATGGCTTAAGTTGGTTTGTGAGCCAATGGCGGCGCAACTGAGCAGTGGACGGAAGAAACTATCTGGGTCATTACTGTCCGTTGTCCAGCCCGCTAATGTCATATCGTGGGAGCGATCCATTAATTGATTTTCTTGGAAGCGACCTTCCACTGAGCGGATACTCATGACGACCCCTACTTGGGCGAGGTCTGCTTGGATTAATTCCGCCATTTTCAATGGGCTAGGGTTATAAGATTGAGAGGCGACAGGAACCCATAGTTCTAATTTTAATTTTTCTAACCCCATTTCCTGCAGCATTTGTTTGGCAAGTTCAGGATTGTAATCGGTTATTTTTGTTTGATTATCAAATGCCCAAGATGCACGGGGGAGAATCGATGATGCCGTCTCTGCGGTACCATAATAAATGGACTGCATGAGTCGCTCATTATTAATGGCATAAGAAATTGCTTGGCGAACCTTGAGTTGGTCGAGAGGCGGCTTGCTTGTATTAAACGCAAGATACGCAATATTCATTCCCGAACGCATGGAAATACGCAGGCGAGGGTCATCACGTAGCACTTTTAACTGACTTGCGGCTGGGTAGGCGAGGACATCGCACTCACCAGTGAGCAGCTTAGAAATGCGTCCTGTACCACCCGCTCCCATATCCACCACCACTTCTTCCATGCGTGGTTCACCTTTCCAGTAATCTTTATTACGCAATAAACGGACAAACTGTCCAGCTTGGTAATCATCAAAATAGAATGGTCCAGTACCTACAGGGCGCCAATCAATCATCTCTTGGCGATTGCTAGCCGAAAGCTCATCCGCATATTCGGCAGATAAAACGGGCGCGTAGTGAGTCGCCAAGTGCCATAAAAATGAGGCATCTGGGGATTTTAATCGAAACTCAACGGTGTAGTTATTCAGTTTTTTAATACTTTCGACGCTGCTCGCAAATTGCAAACTGTCAAAATAGGGGTAGCGCCCGCCATTAATGAAATGGTAAGGATTGCTGGTTTCAAACATGCGGGAAAAACTGAATACCACATCATCTGCATTCATATTACGCGTTGGTGTAAACCAAGGTGTGGTTTGAAACTTAACGTCTTTTCTCAGATGTAGCCGATAGGTCGCACCATTATCTAAAACTTCCCAGCGGGAAGCCAACTCTGGGATCAGGCGATACGTAAAGGGGTCAACATCCAGTAGGCGGTCATACAGTTGTGCGCCTAGGGGATCAATAATTAACCCGCTACTGGCGAGTTGTGGATTAAATGTGGTGACAATGCCATTGACGCAGTAAATAAAGCCATTTTGGCGAATATCAGCTGGGACATCATTGGCAATGGTGTCTTTGTAGCTTATGTCTGTTTGCTCTGCCAATGTTGAAAGAGAAACAGTAAATAAAAACCAAAGAGTTAAAAGGCGCATAGAGCTAATATCGTTGACCTGAATTGCCTTATTGTAGCGTAAAAATAGGGTAACAGGGTATAAGCAAAATTTGTGGTGATATTTTGTGCATAGCGCCGAGGGAAGTGAGGGTTTTTAACTGTAAATGAGAATCAACAAGGCTATATCTAATTGTAATGGTTACTATTATTTTTAATTTAATCTTAATGAGAAATAATCGCATTAAAATGCTTTACAAATGATACTAATAACTATTATCATTAACTCAGTCTCTTGAGTGCTTAGCTTTAGCAGACAAGGCATGACATTGCTCACATTGCTTCCAGTGTTTTATTGCTTTCAGTGTTTTAGTTATATAGCCAGCTCGGGTGCTGGCTTTTTTTTTGCATAAAAATCAGCTTTCCAAGCTAATGTGATGTTTTTTAATTAATCCTCGAAATTGGTCATAACTCAGTGATAAGCATTGGGCTGCTTTACGCTGATTAAAATTGGCTTGGCGTAGCGCCTCTTCAACATATTGTTTTTCCGATTCTAATTGCCATTGGCGTAAGTCAAAGGGAAAAACGGGTGCTAATTTTGGGTTTTCTGATGATGCTGCGGGTATCTCATGAAGCTCTGCTAGTTTCTCACCAAAGGGATCTAAAATAATCGTATCCACCGGTAAGTCACTTTCCCCATGCCGATAAACTGAACGCTCGACAACATTTTTCAGTTCGCGAATATTACCTGGCCAAGAATAGCGCATCAGTGTCTGCTGGGCGTTGTCAGAAAATCCAGTGAAATAATCACGCTTTAGCTCACGTACCATACCAATGGCAAAGTGCTCAGCCAATAACAGAATGTCAGGAATACGTTCACGTAATGGCGGCATGCGGAGCACTTCAAAGGCAATTCTATCTAGCAGGTCAGCGCGAAAAAGCCCTTGGCGAGCCAATTCTGGAAGGTTGGCGTTAGTGGCACAGACCAAACGAACATCTACTTTTAATGACTGACTTCCGCCTACACGCTCTAATTCGCCATATTCAATCACACGTAACAGTTTTTCTTGTACAGACATCGGAGCGGTTGCCAGTTCATCAAGGAACAATGTGCCTTTATCTGCACGTTCAAAGCGACCTTGATGGCGTTTCTGGGCCCCGGTAAACGATCCTGCTTCATGTCCAAATAATTCAGAATCCAGCAAGTTCTCATTGAGTCCGCTGCAATTTAAGGAGATAAAAGGCTCTTGCCAGCGGGGAGATAGATAGTGAAGGCGATCCGCGATTAACTCTTTACCTGTTCCTCGTTCGCCAATAATAAGGACAGGTTTATTTAGCTTGGCAAGCTCAGAAGCACGTTCTAGGACATCAAGGAAATTACTCGATACACCAAGAATAGTATTGTTAGTCTCTTTCATGGTTATTTTTACCAAGTTTTGGTTAATTTTACCTATGGTTAACTATAGTACAAATAACCGTCGATAGGTATCGAAATAATATTTTTATTATTTATTAGTTGGTTATGCCATTCTGAAAAAGTTGGCACGCCAATTGCTATCTTAGAGTTGTAAAAGATTTTGATTGAAATAATTATCGGTTTAATAATTTCAATTTTATATTCATGGAGCATCACGTATTGGTTGGACGCCAACATCGGGTTGAGGCTCTACAGAAAGATAACATCCATCAAGAGGATATAAATTATGGGTATTTTTTCACGTTTTGCCGACATCATTAATGCCAACATTGCTTCACTGCTTGATAAAGCTGAAGATCCGCAGAAAATGATCCGCCTGATGATTCAGGAAATGGAAGACATGTTAGTGGAAATCCGTTCCACCTCAGCACGTACCTTAGCTGAGAAAAAAAGTTTAGAGCGCCGCGTTGAAATGGGCGAAAAACAGATTGCCGAATGGCAAGAAAAAGCGGAACTGGCATTAATCAAAGATAAAGAAGATTTAGCTCGCGCAGCATTGATTGAAAAACAAAAAGTCAGTGCAATGGTCGATACGCTAAAACATGAGCTGATTATTGTTGATGAAACGCTGACTCGCTTAAAAGGCGAAATCACGGAGTTAGAAAATAAACTGCAAGAAACGCGTGCAAAACAGCAATCAATGACCGTACGTTTAGAAGCGGCACAATCAAGCCGTAATGTTCGTCGCCAGTTAGACAGTGGTAAACTGGATGAAGCAATGGCGCGTTTTGAACAGTTCGAACGTCGCATTGACCATATGGAAGGCGAAGCGCAAAGCTACGGTATTGGTAAACAACGCTCTTTAGAACAGCAATTTGCTGAGTTAAAAGCGGATGATGAAATTAGTGCACAGTTAGCCGCGCTTAAAGCTAAAATCAATAAAGACGAATAATATTCAACACGCAAGGCGCAGTGATTTCATTGCGCCAGTGCGCTAGGCTAAATAACCATAAATAAGGAAATGTGATGGGCTACGTTTTACTGTCTCTCGTATTAATCATTTTTGTCATTTTTGTTCTGCCGATTTGGTTGTGGCTCCATTATGGTAAGAAAAATAATGGGCAGGGAAGTCAGCTTACTGAAAATGAAGTGCAACGTTTGATGCAATTGGCAGAGCAGTCATCGCGTATGCAGCAACGCATCAAAACGCTGGAAGATATTTTAGATGCCGAGCACCCAAATTGGAGGCAAAAATAATGACTAATCTACGCAACCGCAAGTTATATCGCTTAACGGATAAACGTGTTTTTGGTGGTGTTTGTTCCGGTCTCGCTGAATATTTAGAGTTACCGGTTGCTTTGGTCAGAGCATTGGCTGTACTTGCCCTGTTTATGAGTTTTGGATTGACCTTAATTGTCTATGTGGTGATGTGTTTCTTTGTGGAAGCTGCGCCAAGCGGTTACCGAAGCGAACAGGATATCGGACCAGAAGTGACAACACTATTAAACCAAATTGATGCTCAGCTACAAGCTGGGGAAATGAAACTGCGCCAAATGGAGCGCTATGTCACTTCGGATACTTATGCTGTGAACAGCAAGTTTCGTCATCTATAACAACTGATTTGCACCATCACATAAATGGGAATAGAGTTTAATAACTGTATTCCCTTTATATTTTTATTGGGAGAGCGAGAACTAGGAGCATTATGAAACGGCTACAAAATGAATTAACTGACTTAATGAACCGTAGCGTTGACCGCCATGTAAGGCTTGCTGTCACTGGATTAAGTCGCAGTGGAAAAACCGCATTCATCACTTCTCTCGTTAACCAACTTCTTAACACCACTACGGGCGCGCGTCTTCCGCTATTTTCGGCGGCGAGAGACAAACGAATTTTAGGGGTAAAGCGCATTCCACAGCGCGATATGTCAATTCCGCGTTTCGCTTATGATGAAGGAATTGCATCGCTTTATGGCGACCCGCCGCAATGGCCGACGCCTACCCGTGGAGTGAGCGAAATTCGCTTAAAAATTCATTACCGTTCAAATGATTCGTTTGTTCGCCATTTTGTCGATAACTCCTCCCTGTACTTAGAAATTGTCGATTATCCGGGGGAGTGGTTACTGGATTTACCGATGCTAGATCTGAATTATTTAACATGGTCTAGCCAAATGAAAGTACTACTTAAAGGTAAACGTGGGGAGCTCGCGAATGAATGGCTACAGCTTTGCCAGAAATGTGATCCATTAGCTCCTGTCGATGAAAATTTATTGGCTGAAATTTCCAATGCCTACACCGCATATCTACATGAATGTAAGCAACAAGGGCAGCACTTTATTCAGCCTGGTAGATTTGTTTTACCCGGAGAATTAGCAGGAGCGCCGGCATTACAATTTTTCCCTTGGCCAAACATCGAAAAATACGGAGAAAAGCAGTTAGCACAAGCGGATAAAAACACCAATATCGGTGCATTACAGCGTCGCTATCAATACTACTGTGACCATGTGGTGAAAGGGTTTTATAAGGATCATTTCCAGCGTTTTGACCGACAAATTGTGCTGGTGGACTGTTTGCAGCCTTTAAATAGCGGCGCAGACGCCTTCAATGATATGCGAATGGCGCTAACGCAGTTAATGCGCAGCTTTCATTATGGAAAACGCACATTGCTCAGACGCATGTTTTCTCCATGTATTGATAAGCTACTTTTTGCCGCCAGTAAATCGGATCACGTAACACCCGATCAACATGCAAACTTGGTCTCGTTATTGCAGCAATTAGTCCAAGATGCTTGGCAAAATGCGGCATTTGAAGGGATCAGCATGGATTGTATGGGGCTGGCATCTATTCAAGCGACTGAAAGTGGCATTGTAGACTACAAGGGTGAAAAATTACCGGCTTTAAAAGGTGAGCGACTCAGTGATGGGCAACCCTTAACGTTCTACCCAGGGGATGTCCCTAAACGCTTACCTAATGAACAGTTTTGGCAGCAGCAAGGCTTTCAATTTGAAAACTTCCGTCCTCGACCAACGCCGTTAGATCAACCGCTGCCACATATTCGCATGGACAGTGCTCTGGAATTTTTGTTAGGAGATAAACTGAAATGAGTGAGCCTCTAAAACAGCGCGTGGACTTTGCCGATAAAGCCGATAAGCCGACTATGGAACCATTAAAACAAGCGCAAACCTTTGATGAAAAAGCGTTTGAAAAATTTGTACCGGTCGATATACAAGAAGAACAAGATAGCCAAGATGGCGAAGTTGAAAGTCTTATCAACGAAGCTTTAAAACCTAAACGCAGTTTCTGGCGCAAGCTAGTCGGTGCGGCGGCAGGTATTTTTGGGGTGAGCGTAGTCGCTCAATTAGGACTTTGGATCCATCAATCATGGATAACTCAAGACTGGACAGCGTTAGGCACCGCAGCGGCAGGGGGCTTAATTGTGATCGCTGGTGTGGGTTCAGTCATCGGCGAATGGCGTCGCTTGTATCGGCTCAGAGAGCGTGCAGAGGAGCGTGATTTTGCACGTGAATTGCTTCATAGCCACGGCATGGGGCAGGGTAAAGCATTCTGTGAAAAGCTCGCCAAACAATCTGCATTACCGATGCAACATCCTGCTATACAAAGCTGGCAAGCCACGGTTCATGATTCGCATAATGACCGCGAGGTTATTGAACTGTATAGTAAATTAGTACAGCCGATCCTGGATGAGCAAGCGCGTAAAGAGATTAGCCGTTCATCAGCAGAATCTGCCTTGATGATAGCGGTCAGCCCATTGGCGATTGTCGACATGGCATTTATCGCGTGGCGCAACATCCGTTTAATCAACCGCATTGCAGCTATTTATGGTATCGAGCTGGGATACTATAGTCGGATCCGCTTATTCCGTATGGTGCTGATTAATATTGCATTTGCTGGCGCTTCTGAGCTTATTCGTGAGGTCGGGATGGATTGGTTATCTCAGGATATTACCGCACGGTTGTCAACACGCGCGGCACAAGGAATCGGCGCTGGGCTTCTGACCGCTCGATTAGGCATTAAGGCGATGGAGCTATGCCGTCCATTACCTTGGATAGAAGACAAACCGAAATTGGGTGATTTTCGCCGTCAATTAATTAGCCAGCTGAAAAATGCCATTCCCTCAAAAAAAGAGAATCCATAAGCTGTAAATTTGACTGGCAGGATGAGTTGACAGTTTTAATCATTCTGCTAGTCATGTCTAAAAGGGTAATTCCCTGTCGAATTAATCAACAATCCTCATATTAAAGAAAGAAATGCTGCTGATATTTATTAGAAACTAGACGAGTGTCAACAATATGTGACACGGCTCTGTATTACTGTCCTGATTAACGCTAAAATATGAGTAATTATGTTCTCTACAAAAGGTTTCATCATGCGCCTCGAAGTGACCTGCCAAGACCGTATCGGTTTAACGCGTGAATTACTTGATCTTTTAGTCCTACAAAACATTGACTTAAAAGGCATTGAAATTTCAGCTCAACGTCGAATTTACCTGAACTTTGCACCTGTTGACTTTCAGGTTTTCAGTACGTTAATGGCAGAGATCCGCCGCATAAACGGGGTAATTGATGTTCGTCGTATCTACTTTATGCCATCCGAACGTGAGCATAAAGCAGTGTGGGCTTTACTGAATTCGTTCCCTGAGCCAGTTTTATCCATTGATAATAAACTGAATATTGAGCTGGTTAACCCAATGAGCTTGCAACTTTTTGGGGTTGATGAAACTAAAATCAAACAGAAATCCTTCTCCCAGTTAATCCCTAACCATGGTTTACACCGCTGGTTTGAACGTGAGTCACCAGAACCTTACACCGAACGCATTTCGGTCAAAGGCAGCGACTATTTAATGCAGGTCACACCAATTATTCTCGCCGATGAAGATGGGAAATCTCACTGTACAGGTGCGGTGATCTTACTCAAATCCGTGGCAATTCTTGAAAATCAACGTAAGCAAGTGGCTGAAGTTGATATTGAAAACCGTGGATTTAGCCAGATTGTGGCGGTCAGTCCTGCGATGATCCAAGTCGTTGAGCGAGCTAAACGTGTTGCTATGCTGGATGAGCCGTTGCTGCTTGTCGGGGAAACTGGAACGGGTAAAGACATTCTGGCAAAAGCCTGCCATTTGCACAGTGCTCGTGGTAATGCGCCATTTTTAGGATTGAACTGCGCTTCTATGCCTGATGATGTCGTTGAAAGTGAATTATTTGGTTATGCAGCAGGGGCTTATCCAAATGCGGTTGAAGGGAAAAAAGGCTTTTTTGAGCAAGCTAATGGCGGTACCGTCTTGCTGGATGAAATTGCTGAAATGTCCCCTCAAATGCAAATTAAACTATTACGTTTTCTGAACGATGGAACTTTCAGGCGTGTTGGCGAAGAACATGAGGTCAAAGTCAATGTACGCGTGATTTGTGCGACACAGAAGAATCTACCTGAGCTAGTGGAACAGAAAAAATTCCGTGAAGATCTCTATTACCGCTTGAATGTTATAACGCTCACGATCCCACCATTAAGAGAGCGTAGCGAAGATATTAAACCGCTCACGAGAGTCTTTGTGTCTAATTTTGCCAAAGAATTGAACATTGATGAGCCAAAAATCTCACCAGCATTAATTGAATCACTCAGCTCTTATTATTGGCCGGGTAATGTTAGACAATTACGTAATGCGTTATATCAGGGGCTGTCGCAATTTAATGGCAATATTCTGGATGTTGATGATATTCAACTTCCTGATGCAGTTAACGCGCCTGCGATTGCTTTAGATACATTAAATGGGTCACTGGATGAAATAACCAAACGCTATGAAGCCTCGGTGTTGGCGAGATTATATCGTGATTATCCGAGTACGCGTAAATTGGCTAAACGTTTAAATATTTCTCATACCGCTATTGCGAACAAATTGCGAGAATACGGGCTCAGTACCAAGAAAGAGCAAGATTAACATGATGAAAAAGCTGTTTAAATTGGGTCTACTTAGCGTATTAATGGGTGTGAGTATTAGTGCTGTTGCACAAGAAAAGCCGAATAATAAGTTGATTGATAAACTCTGTAAAAATGCAGAGCAATCCATGGAAGATGTGTATGAAAATGGCGCATTAACTCAGTGTCATTTCCCTAATAGCTCGCTACTAAGTGCTTATCAAGAATATCGTAATCTGCTTGGTGATGATAAAAAGTTTTTAGAAGCTAAGTTAGAACCAAACAAAAACAAAGAAGTGATTTGCTCGGATGATAACTGTCCGTCTATTATTTATCGATGGAGTGGGGACAAAAAACTAGAAATTGAGCAAAGTTTTCCAGGGGGAGAAACGTACCTCCAATTTATTCAAAATAATAAAGGCACTTCGCTTGAAATAAGATATTTTCCTGACTAACGCCCATTCAGTTAGTTCCAATGAAACATGCCAGATAAATAAGCTCACTCATTCAAAATCAGTTAAAAGAATGGAGTGAGCTTACTCGATTAAACTAAATTTACATATTTTTCATCGTAAAACGACGTCCTGATCATTGCGGATTGGTTGTTTTTTCTGCTATAAAAATGGTGAGCAAAGCTTCAATTTTTAAATTAACGATAAAAAAATGCTTAAGTTGTGCATTGATTATTAATATTAGCAACGCGGGTTTTATACCTTTAAGGAGTTGCAATGGAACAATTTACGATTAATTTTATTGTCAATTTCAAGCTACGTGAATATATGTCTAAATGTCACTACCAAGGTGATATGTTTGAATCCGCGAATACTGCCGCAGAACTTTATTTAATGAACAAGGCAGCTGCGAATTATTTAGCGAAAAAAAATCGTTTTACGTGGGATGTGTTAGTCAAAAATGGCGTTAAACCAAGAGATTTGATTATTGATATTCTCACGTCTTGTTGCCCTGTGACCCAAGAGCAGGCTCAACGGATATTAAGTACGTTGTCGCATTCGTTAGTGAGTATGATGAAAGGAAATATGATTTTTACGAATGTGGTCAACGCGAAAAATCATAAACCACTATTTTGGGCTTATGTTGATTAAAAGCATGATTGATAACCCCTCAACCCCTATCAAATGAAGCCACAATCACCGAAAGCATCGGTGATTGTGGTTCTTCATAATATACGATTATTTCAGGCTATTTAGCGCATTGTCATAATCAGGTTCTTCAGTAATTTCAGGCACTAATTGGCTGTAAATCACTTTGTCATTCTCATCTAATACAACGACAGAACGAGCCGTTAAACCTTTTAATGGACCGGTGGTCATTTCAACGCCGTAATCTTGGGCAAAATCACTACGGAATGAAGATAATGTCACCACATTGTCTAAGCCTTCTGCACCACAAAAGCGTGCTTGAGCAAAAGGTAAGTCAGCAGAGATACATAACACAACAGTGTTGTCTAAACCGTTGGCTAATTGATTGAATTTACGCACAGAAGCGGCGCAAACACCGGTATCTACGCTAGGGAAAATATTCAGAACTTTGCGCTTACCTTGGTAAGTCTCTAAGGTTGCTTCACTTAAATCTTTAGCGACTAAAGTGAAAGGTTTAGCTTGTGAGCCAGCTTGTAAAAAAGTACCTGCAAGTGAAATGCTATTGCCTTTGAGTTTTACTGTCTGTGACATGTGTTTTTCTCCCGTTTATAGGTTGAGTTACAGAAGATGAAAATATTAAATAATTTTTAAAATCAAATTATTACGTAATTTCACATTCTGAACTTTCTGTTTTTAAATCCTATTATTGACCGAATTGCATTGTTTCCTTCTCGGCATGATAAGTAAGAAGGTTACGCTGCATTATACAAGTAATAAGCCCTATTAAGAGTTTATGTTTTTTATTATGTATCATCCTAAAATACCATATTCAATACGATAAAAAGAGCGCTTTGTGCCGTGTTTTACTTGTTATATGATGAAGTGAAAGCTAATTTTAAACTGACAATCAAGTCAATGAGTTATTCGCCTATCACGGCTAATGCCTTGGCATGTCAAATATCAATTTAGCAGTTTGTAATGAGTTAATTCATCAAAGCTTAGCGAATAACGCTGAGCAATCCTCTTTTTGATTAATAGATAGAAATAATAATATGCATAAACGTTCATTGACCTCTTTAGCTGTATTCATTTCATCACTTTTCCTTTCTACACCGGTTATCAGTGCGACGGTTCCTGCTGGTACTGTTTTAGCTGAAAATCAAGAAGTTGTACGCCATCTTAAAGATGAGCCAGCATCGTTAGATCCGATAAAATCTGTTGGGTTGACTGAAGCTCAAGTGATGCGTGATTTGTTTGAAGGCTTAGTTAATCAAGATAATCATGGAAAGCCCGTACCGGGTGCCGCACTAAATTGGCACACCGATGATAATCGTACTTGGATTTTTCAGTTACGCCCTGAAGCGGCATGGTCGAATGGTGAACCTGTTACCGCTGACGATTTCGTTTACAGTTGGCGCCGTTTAGTCACGCCAGCCAATACTTCGCCATTTGCTTGGTTTGCAGCATTAGCGGGAATTAATAATGCGCAGGATATTATCGATGGTAAGTTGCCACCAGAACAGTTAGGGGTGGAAGCTGTCGATAAACACACGCTGAAAATTGTGTTAAATAAGCCAGTTCCTTATTTCCCGTCATTAACCGCAAACTTCAGCTTATTTCCTGTTCATCGCGGAACCGTTGAACAATATGGCACAGACTGGATTAAAGTCGGTAATTTAGTTGGAAATGGTGCATTTGAACTTAATGACCGTGTTGTTAATGAGAAAATCGTATTAACACCAAATCCGCACTATTGGGATCATAAAAATACGGTGATCACCAAAGTGACTTTTGTCCCTATCAACCAAGAATCTCATGCGACTAATCGTTATTTGGCTGGGGATTTAGATATCACGGAATCCTTTCCTAAGCAGCGCTATCAAAAATTATTACAAGATATTCCTAACGAAGTTTTTACGCCCGATCAACTCGGTACCTATTACTACGCATTTAATACCCAGCGCGCGCCGACCAATGATGTCAGGGTTCGACAGGCATTATCAATGGCAATTGACCGCCAATTGATTGCTAGCAAAGTCTTAGGGACAGGGGAAAAACCCGCTAATTATTTTACACCTGATGTGACGGCAGGTTTTAAGCCGGAAAAAGGGCTGTATCAGACTCATAAACAAAAAGAGTTAGACCAACAAGCCAAAACGTTATTAAAGCAGGCTGGGTACAGTGAAGCGCATCCTTTGGAATTAACGTTGCTGTATAACAGCTCGGAAAACCATCAAAAAATTGCTATTGCGATTGCTTCCATGTGGAAGAAAAAACTCGGGGTGCAAGTTAAGTTAGTTAACCAAGAGTGGAAAACATATATTGATAGCCGTAACACCGGAAATTTTGATGTAATCCGTGCTTCTTGGATTGGTGATTTTAATGAGCCATCTACATTCTTATCACTGCTAACTTCTCAACACAGTGGCAATATTCCTAAGTTTAATAATCCTCAATATGACGCACTAATGACTTCAGCTAGCATTGAAACGAATGATGCGCAGCGTAATGTGTATTACAACCAAGCGGAAGCCATTATTGCAAAAGAAGCGCCAATTGCACCAATTTATCAATATACGAATGCGCGTTTGATTAAACCGTGGTTAAAAGGTTATCCGATTGAAAATCCAGAGGATGTGGCATACAGCCATAGCTTCTATATGATTAAACATTAAGAATGAAATTTAGCCAGTGCAGGTGTGCTGGCTAAATTTTGGGAGACCCAAAATAAAAAAAACTCCTTCCACTGGAGAGTCAGAAGGAGGACCAAAAAGGAATAAACACTACAGCTTTAATAATAGGAAAAAACTTTGCGGTTTTATTGCTAATTTGTGTCAATCAAATGGGATCTCTCTAGCAAAAATTGAGAAATTTCATTGGGCTATAAATCTTGCATAACATCTTATTTTTATGCTTTTATTTTCCTTTGCTTAACACCTACTTAAACTTTGTATTTTGATTTTGTTATTGAAATCATTGCAATATTCCCTTTAATCAACTAAAAATACCTTACTTTTCAATTTAAGGAGATAATTGCATGGCGTCGACCTATGGATCGCAATTTCAACACTCTAACCCCGTTCATGCCTTTCAGTTAGATGGAGATGGCGGTGTTCTTCCTATCGATTTAAATGCCACTGCAACACAGCAATCTCCATTTTGGCTGCATTACGATTATAAAAATAAAGAGACGTCTAGCTGGATCCAACAGACTGATTTGTTTAATGACCAAGTGAAGTCATCATTGACGGGTAAAATGAATCGTATGCGGATGGTGCGTATTGGTGATGGCGTTCTGCTGACATTACAAACCCTGAATAACACCGCAGGGCAGCGCCCAGAGCAATTGGTGGCATTTCGTATCTTTATGAATAGCCGTTTGATTGTTTCATGCCGTCACCGACGTGTTCACTCATTAGATTCTGTTATTGATGATCTTAAAGAAGGCGTCGGTGCACAGAGTACCGGTGAATGGCTTGCAGATGTCACTGATGCAATGACCGATGAAATTAGTGATTTCACCGATTCTCTTCACGAACGCCTTATTGAAATGGAAGATTTGATATTACATGGCGAAATTCCTGAACGTGGGGAATTAGCGTTACTGCGCAAACAGATTATTGTCGTGCGCCGTTATATGGCACCGCAGCGGGATATGTTTTCTCGATTAACCGCTGAAAAATTATTATGGCTAGATGATAACGACAGACGACGTTTACAAGAAATTTCAGACAGATTAGGGCGCTGTATTGAAGATTTAGATGGTTTTATTGCTCGTACTGCGATTATGTCTGATGAAATTACGAATATGATGACGGAAATGATGAATCGTCGAATCTATACCATGTCATTAATGGCGATGATATTTTTACCAACCACATTTTTAACCGGTTTATTTGGTGTGAACTTAGGGGGTATCCCTGGAAATGAATTCAGGTTTGCCTTTAGTGCGTTCTGTTTATTACTCGCCTGCTTAATCGCTACGGTATTTTGGTGGTTAAAAAGAAGTCGATGGCTATAAGAAAGGTGAATTGTTCTGGATAATGGGTGCTAGTTTGAGATAAATCAATAAAGGGTATAGGGTTTTAAGGCAATATTACTCCCGCAGGTGAATGCAACGTTGAGCGATGAACGTTGTGCTCCATAATTGTAGTTTTTCTCATATTGAGTTCTTATACAGAATAATTGACCACTGTAATGCCGATGTATTTTACATCGGCTTTTTTTTGCATAAAATCTGAAGCCACCCCTGAGTTTGCCCAGAGGTAGCGGATCAATTTTTATTATCTTATTTAACTTCAATCACATCTAATCGGTCAGCACTGTAGTCTGGTTGATCATCTTCATCAATCATTGGCTGAGTAGGCAATTCTTCGCGGTCAAAAGCCATATCACCACCATTGATCACGGCATCACCATGTGAAATGTTTTTAAAATCAAATAATTCAGTGTCACATAAGTGAGATGATACGACGTTCTGAGTCGCTCTAAACATGGTTTCAATACGCCCTGGATAACGCTTATCCCAATCGCGCAGCATCTCTTTAATGACTTGGCGCTGTAAATTAGGCTGGGATCCACATAAGTTACAAGGGATGATAGGGAATCCTTTTGCTTCAGCAAAACGCTCAATATCTTTTTCGCGGCAATAGGCGAGAGGGCGGATAACAATGTGCTTACCATCGTCACTCATCAATTTTGGTGGCATACCTTTTAATTTACCGCCGTAGAACATGTTTAAAAATAGGGTTTGTAAAATATCATCACGGTGATGACCGAGCGCTATTTTGGTCGCGCCTAACTCTGTTGCGGTGCGATATAAGATGCCGCGACGTAAACGAGAGCACAGGGAACAGGTAGTTTTCCCTTCAGGAATTTTTTCTTTTACGATGCCATACGTGTTTTCTTCGACAATTTTATACTCAACACCGAGTTCGTCTAAGTAAGCTGGCAAAATGTGTTCAGGGAAGCCTGGTTGTTTTTGGTCTAAGTTAACAGCGACCAAAGAGAATGAAATTGGGGCACTTTTTTGCAGGCTTTGCAAAATCGACAGCAGAGTATAGCTATCTTTCCCCCCAGACAGGCAGACCATGATACGGTCGCCTTCTTCGATCATATTAAAATCGGCGATGGCTTGCCCAACATCACGGCGGATTCTTTTTTGGAGTTTGTTTAAGTTGTATTGTTCTTTATTAGTTGTCATTCTCGGTTGTTCTTTCTTGTTTCTGATTGCTATTTAACTTTTTGAAATGTATATGCTTTTTGGTTTTTTGTCGTTCTCGTTGTTTCTGAATTAACCCAGTCTTATACTGACTCGTGTATAAGACTTTGTATAAGATTCTAGACATTGGATAAGACTGATATGTCAGAAATTAATAAACTCACAGACAAAAAGCTAAAAAACATTCATGGTAAAGAAATCTCTAAGCCGGTAATGATAGCAGATGGTAGGGGGCTTTCGATACTAGTAAGCAAAAAAGGTTCTATCTCATGGTCATACTCTTACCGATTTGAAGGTAAGTTAAGTAGGATGATAATAGGGCAATATCCTGATTTATCACTGAAACAGGCTCGAGATAAGCGGGAGCAGCTTAGAGCTATTTTGGCTTCAGGGCATGACCCAAATACCAAAAGCGGTAACTGTTCTGTTAGTGCTATACAAGGTGTGAATCTAACTTAATCTGCGTTATTCTTTCTTTCATATCCATATAAATTAATCCTACCGGACAAATACTCACCTAAATATACTTCACTGATTTTATTGAAACCTTGTTTCGAAATATTGTCTTCTAACCACTCAATGTCTTTGCCGATGATTTCGAGTAAGTCATGGTTAGCTAATCCATCGACGATAATTGGATAACGTATATTTTCATCGCCACTTTGGATAATAGTCAATTGCCCATTTTGTTCGAGAACAACGCGTTTTAGTTGCTCTATTTCGTATATGCCATTTGACCTTAGTTTGAACATCAAATCATTAGCAGAAACACCGTTTTTTAGACATTCTTTAACGTTAACGCTGCCATTATGTACCAAGGTTATAGGTTTGCCGTCAATAATTCGTTTAATAAAGGGATTATTCTCTTTTAAAAATTTAAGGGCAAAAACAAGTAAAGTCCATATGATTAACACGAGGATAAATTGCAGTACTGTTATTGATTCATTGTAAATGACACCACCAATAATACCGCCTAGAACATAGTTTTGAACTTGATCCATTGCGGATGAGGGGGCTAAATTTCCTTTGCCCATGAGGTTTATTTGAACAATCAGGCATAGGATCCCTAATCCAAGCTTTATAATAATAGGTGTATAAATAATCATTTTATGCCTTATTTTTTTATGATTTTAATTTCGGGATTTGTTAACCAAACTTTTTCTAAGCTGTAAGTTTGTTGATCTACGCTTAAATGAATACGGTAATAACGGTCATCAATTTTAATGATGATGCCATCGGATAATTGTACTGAGTTAGAAAATATAGAATTTATATCTACACCTTTTTCTTTTGATAATAACCTTACGAAATTAACCATTTGGGATGATTTTGAGTGTATATTTTGACTATCGGTATAATCTTGATACTGAATGCCTGAAATGAAGAGTAAAAATAAGAAGGCGATAATCGTTAAATCCCGATATTTAGTTTGTAGGCGGTGACGCATATATAGGATGAAAAAAACGATTAAAGCAAATAAAGTGCCAAAAATAATAATATATTTAAAATAATCATTTATATTAGACTGCGCTTGCAAGTAATCTATCCCATAAAAATTCATATAAAAATCATTCCTGATTGTTCACTATATCCATCTTTATTATAGTGACTTATTCGCATTTTAGCTCTGATATTAAAATCTAATTTTGAGTTGTCAGTCATTACCCAAGATCTGTCATTGATTTTTATGTTGAAGTTAAAAATTGTCGATGGTTTCAGTATTTATCAAAGGAAGCATTTTGAAAACCTGCTTGTGGGATTAATTCAAGATAGGTTTTTAGATAACAAAAATATTAATGGAGATTTTATTCAAATATCGTAATGAAAATAATAATGTCGCTTCCCTTCAATAAATAAGTCATTTGAAGAGAAGCGATGAGCGATTACTGAGCCGCCTTTTTCAGTTTTTCAACTTGTTCGGCAGTGACAGGCTTACCTTGCCCCCCCCATTCGGCGCGCGCCCATGATATTAAATCTGCCATTTCTTGTGGCGTTAAATCATCGGCAAAGCTTGGCATAGCATACATACGCTGCCCATTAGGGAAAGTGGTGGTTGGAATACCCGTTAACACTACACTGATAAAGGTTTCGGGGCTGTCCATAGCTAAGATAGCATTACCTTTTAACGCTGGAATGCCATTAGGGACTCCTTCTCCGGTGATCCCGTGGCAACCTGCGCAGGTAGACATATACATTAACCGACCCGTTTCCATGATTTGACTTACATTACCCACGTCTGGTGAGTTTGCCTCAGGCAATGGAGCTGGCGGAGCTTCGGCTCCAAGTATTTTTCCTTGTTTATCCGTCATTAAATAAATTGCCATGTCATTAACATCGCTTTTATTCATCTGGCTAGTAGAAAAATGAGTCACTGTGCTCATATCTGCAAATGCAGAGCCTTGCGGGGCATTCCCTGTAAGCAGGAATTGGCGCAAAGAGGCGGTATCGTACCCATGTTTGGAAAGCGCTTCGGCTGTAATATCAGGGATGGCTAAACCGGCTTCTTCACCCCCTTGAAGTGACCGTGAAAACTCGACACCCATCATTAAATTACGTGGTGAGTGACAAGCGCCACAGTGTGCTAGACCTTCAACAATATAAGCTCCTCGGTTCCACTCGGCAGAACGTTGTGGGTCATGAGGCGCATTTTGTTTAGGGAAATTAAGTAAAGTCCAGAAGTTCATAAATGGGCGAACGGGTAGGACAAATACACCTGTATTTTCTTTGTTTGGCACATTGATTGGCGGAAGTGACATCACATAAGCATACAGGGCATCAATATCATCCGATGTCGTCATATGGGTAAATACAAACGGCATGGCAGGGTAGAGATTGCCTCTTTCTTTACCAATTCCGTCTTTCAAAGCACGATGGAAATCAGCACGGGTATAGTTACCGATACCAAATTGCTTATCAGGTGTGATATTTGTGGAATAAATGGTACCAAAAGGGGTTCCGATGGCACGCCCACCCGCAGCCAATGGCCCTTCAGGTAATGAGTGGCAACCAAAGCAATCACCAGCAGTTGCCAACTCTTGCCCTCTTGGCAGCAATTTGGCGACTTCTTCTGAGGTCAGCGGTTTATCTAAATCAGGACCGATACTGGAGGTACGAAAAGCACCAAATAGGATCGCAAGCATTAATATGATGAATAATAAGATAATAATATAAATGCTTTTACGTAGAGAGCTGGATTTAGCCATGAGGTTTCTCCCTAGTCGATCACGCAGCCAGGAGTGTCTAGAGCGACTTTCCTCACTGCTTCATAATAGCGAACATAGCCTGTACAACGGCAAATATGCTCATTGAGGGCTTCTTCAATCGCATGTTCGAGTTGGTCTCGTTTCACTGGGTTTTTCTTCAGTTTATCAAGAAATACTGTCGCACCCGTGACGAAACCGGGGGCACAATAGCCACACTGGAACGAAAAGTTTTCGATAAAAGCTTGTTGAATTGGCGTTAATTCAACAACTTTGCCTTGTTCATCCAGTTTGGCTTGCCCTTCGATGGTAACAATATTTTTATTGTTGAAATAATGGGCACCAAAGATACAGGTACGGCTTTCAACCGTTGAGCCATCGGGCTGAATTTCCATAATAGTGCAAGCATGGCAGATCCCTTGCCCGCAACCAAAGTGGGTGCCTGTGAGGTCAAGGTATTCATGTAAAAACTCAATCATTGGCATCCCAACAGGGACATCAATAGGACCAATTTTCTGGCCGTTAATGGTCAGTGTTAGTGGCTTGCGCTCAATAATCGGAACGGCATGGTTGATTTTCATGAGAGTGCCTTTTTAATTTTATCTACCGTGATAGGGAATTCATAGAAACGCTTACCTGTCGCATGGGTTAATGCGTTACTCGTCGCAGGTAAGATAGGGATCATTCCCAGTTCTGCCATGCCTTTTGGTGGCGAAGTTTCTGATAGGGGAGGTAAGTAATCAATGGTTTGTTGCCAAACCGCAACATCTTTTGCGCGTGGCAGAACATAGCGATTAAAGTTCCATGTTCCATTACCTGGCCCATCTTCATACAGTGGCAATTCTTCCATCAATGCGTGACCAATACCCATCGCGGTACCTCCTTGAATTTGGCCTGAAACCAATTCAGGGACAATCATTGTACCGGGATCCATAATCATATGGTGGCGCATGATATCGACCTCACCCGTCATAGTATTGACGTTGAGCTCGACTAGGCAGGAAGCTGGTGTGACCGTAGTTGGGTCAGCTTTTGCGCGTTGTGTTGGTGGGTAATAGGCAATTTTACGTTTAATAAAATGGTAACCGCCAGTTGTCATCTGCTTTTTCAGTTCTTGTGGAGCACCCTCGCCATAACGAACGGATATTGCATCGAGAGGGAGATTTTTCAATCCTACAGTTGGAATATCGAACTCTGCGCGAGCCCACTGCCAGCTTGAATAGCCGTGAACAGCAACTCCGGTGATTAGCCCCATCTCATGGGCTCTTTTGGCTAAAATGTCAAAAGGAATGGGCTTCATCCCACCACCGCCAATACCATCAGATCCGACACGAATATCTGCAAATTCAACATTTAAGCCATTGAATGCTCCTCCGCCTGGACCTTCACTCCAAATGCTTTTGGCCGCAGGCCATAGGGTATTTTCTAATAAAAAATGACCCGCTTGGCGTGTACCAAATCCAATGTAATAAACACCGCTCGATGAACTCATGTCAGGGATCAGCGCAGGTGTCCAATAGGGATCAGTTTTTGACAGTTCATCTTGTTTTTTCTGATCTGCCCAACTGGTTTTGAGTGGTAGTTCTGCAAATTCAGTTACCCCAAATTCAACCACATCAGGGGCTTTGCTGAGTGCTTGCCATACCATAACTTGTTGTGCGGTTGTACCACCGGTACCAATCTCTTGCATACAATGGCGCATTGTTAGCTTGCCATTCGCATCAAATTCAAGAGAAAGAATCGTTGGAACACCGCTAGAACCATAAACTTGCTGCACTTGCGCAAAGCCAACGCCGTATAACTTACCGGGGTTTTTTGCTTCATAATCGACTTTATTTTTTTCACGATCGACCCAAATCGGGTGTTTTTCCGCAAGATTTAACATTTCGACATTGCGAGGGTCACCCGCTATTACACCACCTTGTGTATTCGGATAACCTTCTAATATGGCATTACGGCGGCGCAGTTCAATTGGGTCAATATTGAGGTTATGAGCGATTTCATCGACCATCAATTCAGTGACTGCCATCGACTGTAAGGAACCAAAGCCACGCATTGAGCCCGCTTCGACTGCCGGGGTGGCCATGGCGAGAGCGGTGAGGTCAGATTTTGGGAAATAATAAATAGATTGGGCACCACGTACCGCAACGTGTGATACGGCAACCGAGAGGTTTTCACGGCCTCCACCATTACAATTATAAGTACCTTTTAATACATCAAATTTGCCCGTTTTTTTATCACCGATAATGGTGACATCCATCTCAATAGAGTGGCGTTTCATTCCCATTTGGAATTGTTCATAGCGGTCATTTGCCATACGAACAGGTAAGCCATCAGCATAGAAACTGGCGACCATCGAATAGAAAGGAAAAACCGAATAGTCTTTTGAGCCATAACCGACGGTAGAACCTGTTAATAACACAATGTTCTCGACAGAAAAATGTTTGTTGTGCTTCGATAACTCAGCAGCGGCGTTAACGACTCCTGCAGGAGACTGTGTCGCGGTTAAAATATGTAGTGTTTTGGTTTGTGCATCATACCAAGTATTACAGTTATCAGGTTCCATTGCGCAAGGGTCAATGGATTGTGAAAAACCATGGCGCTCAATCACAAATTTATCGGGATTCTGGCGAGCTGCAGCGATTTCTTGTTCAATTTGCCGTGCGTAATCCATTGCTTTTTCTTGTTTATCAGGGCTTTTTTCTGCCTGATGAAGGGCTTGAATAAAACCACCACCACGATCTTTACGGATCACTGGTGGAATAGAAATGGCATGTTTGGGGTCATATGGAGGCCAAACAGGTGTATTGCCATCGAACCCACCTTTAATACCTGAATCTTGATAAGGGGAAAAGATAGAAGGTGAAAGTGGTGTATCACCACCGATACGTACATATCGCGCTGCACCATAGTTAGCGGGCGGTTTTGGTCCAGTCACCATTCCATATTTTACGGTGTTTGTCGCAAAACGTAACATACGCTGTGCTGCGCTGTATTTATCGAAATCATGATAAATCAAGATGGCAACAGGGTGGCCAATAATCGGCGGAGTGTCCCCTAGAGGCACTAAAATATTGGTGCCATAGAAGCCTTTTCCCATACTGGTGTCTTGAGGAATATTTAAGCCATCACGGATAAGGTCTTCTTGTAAAACAACTTTATCAGGCTGTAAATTTGGACCTAACATTGAAATATCAATGCCTTCAAAGGTTTTATCTGCTTCTGTTGCTTTTAACATAAAGGCATAACTTTGTTTTTTAGGCCAACCGGGAATGTCTTTAGCGCGGTAATCACGAGCAAAATTTTTACGACCGGTGACCTTTTCAACACCATCCCAACGAAAGCGTGCTTTACCATTTTGACCTATCCAATCGGTTGATGGAGAGTCAGAATCGAGCTCCATTGCTATCGCAAAAGGGAGTTTACCCACCATCACTGCAATGCCTGCAATAGTGCCTAGTTTGATGAAGTTACGTCTAGAAATATGACCCGACATAGTGTGCTCCCTGATTATATTTTTAGGGTTTTTATTATGAGCAATGGAAGTCAATAATATTTTTTAGCCACGCATTATAAGATTGTTTTATTTCGATTTAATTTGTTCGCAATTTGATGGCTAATATCAGATAGCTCAGTAAGTTACATAAATAGTATGGGTATCTGTATTGATATATCAAGAACGAGTAAAGGGATTTAGACAAGAAAGTGAATAATACTGTTGGGGTCATCTTAATATGACAGTATTGAATAAAATAACTGAGCTTTATTAGAATGTAATTTATTTAAATGATAGTAATTCT
>NZ_JAERJY010000210.1:0-3961 GCF_018257375.1 Providencia sp. JGM181
GCTCTATATTTGTCATGATGAAATGTTTGCTGATTTAAATTAAATTGTGCAAATAAAAAGAGGGGAGAAGTTCTCTTCAAAAATATAGTTTTTTTCACTCAAACGCTTTATGTTTACAAAATAAATTTGCCCTTCTTGCGGAATACCCCGTATTTTTATTTTATTTTGAGCTTGGTCATTAGGATCAATAACAACTCGTTCGACTTGTGAGAAAAAATGCCCGCCTTGGTAGACATATTTCATATAAAATTTGCGAGCGATAACATAACTTTTACCATCGTTGCTAATGGTTCCATTCATCACAAAGGTATGATGCTCAGGGTCATGCTCATTTGGAATAATACTAAGTAGGTAATAGCCTTTTAAGTCTGAACGGCTATCTGAAATATCAATTTTCAGTGTTGCTCTGCAACTCGGAACAATGGCCGTGTTGTTTTTATAATAAACATAGCTACTAATGAAGACTAAGATGGTTGAAATAATCAGTAGCCAAAAAGCCCTGATAGATTTCTTATTTGACATAAAAATTCTCACAACTCACTGTTGTACTATCTTTGGGGGTGTTAGGACAATAAGATAAAAATAAAAAGTTATCATAGAGGTTTTTATCATTCGTGACGATTCCAACATTGTAATAAAATAATGTAGCCGGTTTTTTGCAATCAATGTTTAACCGTGTTAACTGATTTTGTAAATCAGTAAAACTAATCGTCGTCGTATCGGGTTTATGGTAACTATTAATATAGCGTATGCTGCACTGATCAATGCGACCCACCTCAGGATATTCTGTTCGCGTAGCAAAAAAATAGCTTTTAAAAAGATAAAGTAAGCAAAAAATAATAATCACAACTAAGGCTAGCTCAATAAAACGGTTATTGAGAATGTAACTTTTTTTCTTTACTGTTTGCGCTTTTTCTTTTGGTATTTCTTCTATAACGGCTGCTTTATGTGGTTCATTAAGTAATATTTTTTGAGGTTCTTTTTGCTGGACATCATGATTTAATTCTGATGATAGCAACTGCAATTGCGCATTAAGCTTGATACCCACTTTAGGTATAGTCGTAATTATTTCATCCTCACAAAATGAGGACAAATGACGGCGTAAAACAGAAATGCTACTGTTAAGGTTATTATCGGATGCAACTTGGTTATGTTCATCCCACACTCGGCTTAATAATGTTTCACGATCTAAAACCTCACCATTATTTTGCACTAACACCAATAATAAGCGGTTTAGTGTGGTAGTTAGTTTAATTGCATCGCCGATATTATCGCGATATAACAACCCCTGATGGCTGTCATAAATAATATTATTTATAAGATATTTCATATTTTGTTTTATTTTATTTATTAGGATGTCATATAAGTATTTTTCCAGTGTATACCTCTAATTTGGTCGGTGTCAATTAGACAGAAATTGTCTGATAATGGATTTGATTTAAGAAAGTTACATTCGATAGATATAATAAAAAAGCCCCTAAATGATGTATTTAGGGGCTTAGAATAGCGTAATAAAATGGAGGTTAAATTAGGCTGTATGCTCTAAGATTTTATGCAAAACGGGATGGAATTTACGTTTAAAATAGACCAAGCCATGTCCATCATCGCTAACAACAATCTTTTTCATCTCAACCATATAGACAGAGTGAGTACCAATATCTTGTACTTGGGTAATTTCACCTTCAAGATTAGCAAGGGCATTTCTTAACAATGGTTGTTCTAAAATACCTTTATCCCACATATCCCATCCAAAGCGCTCATCCATTGTCGAGCCTTTCATGCCCGCAAAGTGACAAGCTAAATCTTCTTGATCATGGTTGAGAACGTTAACGCATAGGCGGCCATTCTTTTGAAAAACCGCATTCATAGAGCTGTTGCGGTTAACGCATACCATCAAAGTCGGTGGCGTATCAGTCACAGAACAAACCGCAGTGGCAGTAATACCGCAACGACCTTCTGGACCATCCGTGGTGACGATGTTAACAGCGGCACCGAGACTTGCCATCGCATCTCTGAAACGTAAGCGATGTTCATTTTCTAAAGACATTTTGACCTCCTGCTGCCGATTACTTCAGCAGCGAATCTAACAGATTAATATCGTTGTTGTTGTGCAGGTGAGGGCGCTTCCAGCCGTGCTGATCATAGTCAGACAGGCAGCGGTCAACCATGTCAGTCATGGCTTTCATGTTGCCAGAACCGTATGCATGACGCAGACATTGCAGACGAATTTCATCTTGGCTTCCTGCGTAGTTAATTTCATACAGTTCGTGACGACCACCGAATTCACTGCCGATAGCATCCCACATTAATTTTAAAATTTTAATACGTTCAACGTGATCCATCCCATTTGAACCGCGAACATATTTTGCCAGATATTTATCAATCTCTGGGTTATTCATATCACGAACGCTTGATGGCAGATAGATCAAACCACTTGTTACGTTACTTTCGATGATATTTTTGATTTTGGTGTAGGCCATTGGTGCCATAACACGATACGTTTGGATGGCTTGAGTATCTGGCAGGAACGCGCCGCCTTCCCAAGCTTTTGCTTCTGAACACATAGCATCAGTCAGTGACCAGAACAGGTTACGCCAAGCGACCACTTCACCGAGATCCGCTTGAACACCACGGAAATCAATAACACCCGTACATTCAAGGCTCTTTTGCAGAAGACCTGTGATGAAGTCCAGTTTGACGGCTAAACGTACACAAGCTTGTAATGGGAACAGGCGAGCAAAGCCACCTTGTACCGCCCAGTTACGAGCACGGTCGAAATCACGATAAATCAGCACGTTTTCCCATGGAATTAACACGTGATCCATGACCAGAATGGCATCATTCTCATCAAAACGGCTTGATAACGGATAATCAAACGGAGCTCCTGTTGCACCAGCAACTAACTCGTAAGATGCACGGGAAATTAATTTCACACCGTCCGCATCCATTGGCGCAACAAACATCAGCGCAAAATCAGGGTTATCACCCATGACTTGTGCAGAACCAAAACCGATAAAGTTGTAGTGTGTTAACGCAGAGTTGGTTGCAACAACTTTTGCACCGCTGACGATAATACCTGCATCAGTTTCTTTTTCTAGCTTTATATAAACATCTTTAACTTCATCGGCAGGCTTATGGCGATCGATTGGTGGGTTAACAATCGCATGGTTAAAGTATAAACCGCTCTCTTGAATACGTTTGTACCAGTTGCGGGCGTTGTCGGCAAACTGGCCGTAATATTCTGGGTTAGCGCCTAAACAGCTGGCGAATGCCGCCTTATAGTCTGGAGTGCGTCCCATCCATCCGTAGCTTTGGCGTGACCAATCTGCGATGGCGTCGCGTTGTTGGCGTAGGTCATCTGCACTTTTTGCGAAGCGGAAGAATTTGTGTGTATACCCGCCGTTGCCTGTATCTGTGCCCCAGCAAAGCTGGTCATGAGTCGATTTATCATGAAGCGCATCATATAACTGTCCTATAGAAGCTGCTGAGTTACGAAAAGCAGGGTGCGTGGTGACATCTTTAACACGCTCACCATAGATATAAATCTCGCGACCATCTTGTAAACTTTTTAGATATTCTTGGCTATTAAATGGGCGCTTAGCATCGGAACGAAAATCTTCTGGTTTCATGTCTACCTCGTTTTAGAACAAAGAGGGCTTGCGGGTTGTCGGCGTACAAAGGTTGCAAGCTTGAATAATGTTAATTTTATGTTTGTTTTGTGTTTACTAATTGAATCGTTTTCTGTGGGGTTTTAAAAGAGATTTTCCAAAGGAAAGCTGGTACTTTTCGTTGGTGAGATGGTTTTATGAAAGAAATGTGATCTTATCGATATTTTAATATTAATGCTATTTCAATTTCAATATATAAGTCCTTATTTATCATTGAATTATATTTTGTTAAAAACTTAATGAATTTTATTTGCTATTATTTTATTTGATCATTTTTTGCGCTATGCATTCAC
>NZ_JAERJY010000211.1:0-3946 GCF_018257375.1 Providencia sp. JGM181
AGTTATTGATATTGGCGTTTGACCTCGTTTAATTATCTCTAAGAAAGCTTGTTGCTTGTTTTTTGCTACTAAGCTATCAGTTACATACGAATTATTTTCAAGTGAAGTGTAATGATATACAAACATTAATTTACTCTCCTTGTCCTATAACAGAATAAACTTCTTGTAATGTTGTTTCTCCAGCTTCAACTCGCTCAAGGCTTGCCTGAAATAGACTTTTGAAATTATCAGTTAATTTACCATTGTCTTTTAATAGAAAGTCGAGTTGTGTTTGATCTAGGTGTTCATAAATTGCGGTACGCCCCATAAATCCTGAAAAACAGTGTTCGCATCCTGTAGAGTGATATTCGCTAATATTCTGTATTGAGTTTATCGGTGTAATGCGTGCCGTTTCTTGTTTGCAGTATGTGCAAAGTTTTCTAACTAATCGCTGAGCGATAACCATTTTTAAACAGGATTGAAGCTGGTTTCTGTCAACGCCTAGTTGTTCCATACGTGTAATGGCGCTAACGGTACAATTAGTATGGAGTGTTGAGAGAACAAGATGACCTGTTTGTGCAGCTCGAGCCGCTATTTGAGCTGTTTCTTCGTCTCTAATTTCACCAATCATAATCACGTCAGGATCTTGTCGAAGGAGCGCACGAAGAATAAAAGCAAAAGTAAGTGAATATTTTTCGTGTACCTGTGTTTGATTGATCCCCCCTAGGGGGATCTCAATAGGGTCTTCAATGGTAGATATATTTCTTGATGTTTGATTAAGGTATTCCAGTGCACTATAAAGTGTGACAGTTTTACCGCTACCCGTGGGGCCTGTCACGAGAATCAATCCTTGCGGTTTTTGTAATGTGCTTTTTAGTAGGGGTAATAAAGTCGGGCACATTCCAATTTGTTCGAGAGAGTATTTCAACTGTGTATTTAATAATCTCAGAACTAATTTTTCACCATGAAGTGTGGGCATGCTGGAAAGACGGATGCTAAAGTTTTTACGCTCAAAGCTCCAGTTCATTTGCCCATCCTGAGGGATTCTTTTTTCCGCAATATTCATTTTTGACAATATTTTTATTCGAGCAATAACCTCATTGCTTATTTCATGTGGTGGTGAAGGAATAACGTAGAGTTTCCCATCCACTCTAAGGCGAATTTTTAGGCTATGCTTGGTTGGTTCAAGGTGAATATCAGATGCTCGCTTTCTTACCGCCATCTTTAATAAATCATCGACAAAATCAACGGCAGGAGATGGCACGTTGATAGGTTCAATAGTGTTAGTCGGATAAGCATTTTCATCTTCATTGATTTCTAAAGCATGGCGATTGAAATAATGATCAATTTTTTCTTTAGCCCATATTTCATAACAAACAGGTACGCTGGCAATAAAACGTAATGTGGATAATAAATTATCATTGGGTTTTTCTATCGTGGCTATAGATAATCTTTTTTCGTTGTAATCGATAATCACAATATAGTTTTTGTCACAAAGCACTTTGAGTTCTTTGAAAATATAATGGCTTTCCCTAGATGTGCGCATGTTAATCCCTTAATTAGAAGCTCAGTGTTTTTTCACAAAGTTTTTTTAGATCTGCATTAGTATCAGCTTGGCAACTGATACTCCATGAAAATGGCGATGTGGCTGTTGAGCTGGTAGGTGTCAATATACCCGTAAGGCCTGTTAAGGTTTTGTCACCAACAAAGGTAATGACACCAGCTTTTGCATCAATCTGTTTTAGATACTTTCCTTTTATATTGCTCGGTATATCTTCTTTTCCTGAATTACATTTGGCTAAAAGGCCTTGGTTAAAGCTGCACAGCTCTACGCTGTTTTTATAAGGCAAGATAGTTTGTAGTACATCGGCCATGGCTGCTTTTTGCATATAGCTTTGATAGCCTGGTATAGCAACGGCACTGAGTATTGAAATTATTGCGATAACAACCATTATTTCGATTAAGGAAAATCCTTTCTGATCCATAAGTAAAACCTCTCTGATAGTGTGAGGTTCCATCATAAAAGACATTTTTAGTGAAAATACTAATTGAAAATTCAGGTTACGAGTGGCTTTGTAAAGTGATCTTGCAAATGGTGAGTTGTCTCATTTTATTTCGAGCGCTCTCGCAAAAATATATCAAGAATGTTTTTTCTAATAAAAATGAGTTTGTCAGACAGGTATAAATAGAGGCATATCAGAAAGAGGGCTAATGGGGTGGTTACCCTCATTAGCTAAGATAATAGGCGGATGATTCGTAAAATTATCAATTGGCAAAGCTTAGAGTGCATTTTTATAGTGCTGCCAATCAAAATAAGGACCTGGGTCAGTTTTTCGATGGGGTGCAATATCGCTATGGCCTGCAATATTCTGTTCGATCTGAGGGAATTCAGCTATCAGTAACTTAGTGAGCTTGGCTAACGTTATATATTGAGCTTCGGTGAAGGCTTCATAATCCGTACCTTCAAGTTCAATGCCAATAGAAAAATCGTTACATTTTTCTCGTCCTTGATAATTGGATTGCCCCGCATGCCATGCACGCTTGTTGAAAGGAACATATTGAATGATTTCGCCATTACGACGGATGAGGCAATGGGCTGAAACACGTAGATGCTTAATTTCATCGAAAAAAGGGTGTTCTGCTGGATTTAAAGTACCAGTAAAAAGCTGGTTAATATAAGGGCCACCAAACTGTCCTGGTGGAAGACTGATATTGTGAATGACGAGAAGTGAAGGTTCTTCACTCTCAGGGCGGTCATCATGATGCGGGGAAGGGATATGAGTCACATTATTTAGCCAACCATCATGTATTTTCATATCAGTATCCATAGTATGCTCTTTTCTTTTTTGTAAGTACCCGTAATTAAGAAATATTAGCATAGTTGAGATCCATACGGGTGCATATTTTGGAGTAAATAATGACTACACGACGCTATGATGAACAAGAAAGACGCAAACTGTTAATGGCAAGGTTGATTACCGATATTCCTTTTATGGTCAATGTTGCTCTAAAAGAGGATCTCGGTCAGATAGTTGATTATAAAAGGGATGTTACAGGGCAGCTATTAAATGAAGCTTCCCAAGCTACAGCTCGAATCATTACTCGTGAAGAGGGTGTTTTTTGTGGGCAAAAATGGCTAGAAGAAGTTTTTTACCAACTCGGTGATAAAGTTAAGGTGAATTGGAAGGTCCAAGACGGCGATAAGGTTTCACCAGATCAAGTATTATGCGAGATGCGAGGGCCTTCTCAAATTCTACTCACTGGAGAAAGAACTGCATTGAATTTTGTGCAAACGCTATCTTCGGTTTCTACAGTGACAGCAAAGTATGTCGCTTTTCTTGAAGGGACTCGAACTAAATTATTAGATACCCGTAAAACTATCCCAGGTTTGCGGAGCGCATTAAAGTACGCAGTACTCATGGGGGGCGGATATAACCACCGATTAGGGTTGTCTGATGCTTATCTAATTAAAGAAAATCATATTATTTCAGCGGGATCAGTTTCCCGAGCTGTCTCGCTTGCTCGCCAAGCACACCCAGATGTCCCTATCGAAGTAGAGGTCGAAAATCTAGAAGAGCTGTTACAAGCTCTCAAAGCTCAGGCGGATATTATTATGCTTGATAACTTTACGACTGACATGATGAAAGATGCCGTTGTTCTCACGGATGGCAAGGCTGCTTTAGAAGTATCAGGAAATGTGACAGATAAAACGATTAGAGAGTTTGCATTGACAGGTATTGATTTCATCTCAGTAGGCGCATTGACGAAACACATTCAGGCATTAGATCTCTCAATGCGATTCATTGAATCTGAAAGCCAGTCTGAGCTAATTTAAGCTGCTAGACCGAGAGGCTACAAAGATAAGGGGGAGGTCGATAGATTTTAAGTCTTCCCCCTAAAAATAAATGACTACATAAATAGCATCGTCTTTTGAACATACATTCATGATTATTGAATTGTACTGAAT
>NZ_JAERJY010000212.1:0-3859 GCF_018257375.1 Providencia sp. JGM181
ATTCATAATAGATAGGCGTAAACCTATCTATTTTAATCACTATTTTCGCTTCAATAAACTCAATACTTCATAGTGTGCAGTATGCGGAAACATATCAAACAGTTGAACTTTGCAAACTTCGTATCCTGATAATAATTCAAAGTCTTGCGCCATAGTTTGGGCATTACAGCTAGAATAGAGAATATACTCAGGATGCATATCAGATAAATAATTGCATAAATTCTTACCGATACCACGGCGAGGTGGATTCACCAGCACTAAATCAGGAATATCTTGGCGGCTGGTGGCAAAATTTGTGGAATCTAACGCTTGGAACTCAACGTGCTGCAAACCCAGCTCTTGGGCAGACTGACGAGCACACTCAATGGCTGGCGCACTAATTTCAATTCCCGTTAGCTTGGTCGTCTTATCCGCGCAATGCAAACCAAAGCCACCCACGCCACAAAACAGATCCCATAAGCTAGTGATATTCAATTCTTTTACCCACTCTCGAGCAGTTTGATATAACTGAGATGCCACGATAGGGTTAGTTTGGAAAAAACTTTGCGGGCGAATAAACAGCGGAACTTGGTTAAATTCATCCCGCAGCACATGTTGCTCAGTGAACATAATTTCTTGTTCACCTTCTAAAATAGCCATATGTACGGGTTGAATATTGGCGGTGATCACGGCTAATTGCGGCAATTTTTCTTGTAACCAAGGTAATGCTTTCTGCAATTGCACGATTTTTTTATCGGAACGCAAGACAAAGCGCAACATAAATTGTTTGGTATGCCAGCTTTGAGTCAGCAAAATATATTTTAGCTCACCGCGCTTACGTTCAATGTTATAGGGGGTTAACCCAGCTCTCGCGATAAAAGGAATAAGCTGCGCGAAGACTTGCGAAAATTCAGAGGGATATAACGGGCATTCCGTCAGACTGACAGCGACACCATCACGGTTAACAATACCCAAAATCGGTTTTTCAACGCTACCACTGACAACCATTTTGGCTTTATTACGAAATCCTTCAAATGGCCCCGTCACGGGCGTCAAAAATAAAGATGACGCCAAAGAAGGCAATAAAGATTGCAGATTATCTTGTTTACGGGCAATTTGCTGTTCTGGCGATAATTCTAGCCACTGACAGGAGCGACATTCTCCTGCCAAATATTTTTCACAATGCATAGGGTATTTAGTGAATAATCACGGAAGGTTTATCATCAAGGTCGGATTCAGTGTCGTCATCATTATCATCCGACTCTAACTCTTCATACTCATCTTGGTTTGCATACAGTAGATTATTACTGAAAATTTCAAACACAATACCGGAAATTTGCTCTTCGGCTTGTTGTAAGAAATGGCTAAATTGGCGATAAGTAATTCCGGCTTCTAACGAAAATGATTGGCTAACCACCAACTTAGGTAGATTTTCATTATTAATTTCGAGAAAAACTTTTGCCGTTAATGAACTGGCGTTAATTTGGCTAATATTTGCCACCAGCGTAATAATCGCGGTAGGTTTAAGTTCTGCCAATGCTGAGAGTACTAACACATTATTAATAATGTCTAATTTAGCATCAAAGATCCCATCAATATTTTGCATATGAGGGAGATGCAAAGCAGCACAAGAATCACACTCGAAATAAGACGTTTTGAGTTGGTCAAGCCACTCTCGCAGCTGTGAGATATCTGGGTAACAAATAGAATCCATGAGCAATAACCTTCTTCAACTCAAAATAGCGATATACCAAAAATAACCATATTCATGCTAACCAAGTACTCATACTAACAAATCATTCATTCTAACAAATAGAAAGCGGACAATTTTCACACATAGCCAATCTAAACACCAGTAAAACCATGCCCTGCTCTACTTTTCGTCTGGTTTATCATCATCTCGCGTCGTCTCTTTTGGTTGATTGCGACGGTCACGACTCGCGCCACCCGATTTATTATCAATTCCCAAAAAAGTAAGACCATGCACAGCTCGCCAGATAATATTGATCATTGCCGGAATTAAGCAGCCCATCCCGACCAGCACCATAGAAACAATCGCGCCAGAGCTGGCTAGCCATTCCGGCAGCGTAATATAGTCATTAGTGGCAAGTAATACGGTGATTAGTAATAATATTCCTATACCCTCAAGAAATAGAACGGGTTTTGGCATATCCGCTAGTGAGCGCATCGTCCCTTTAGTCTCTTTTATGGGTTTTTGCTGTTGTTCCATGATGTTTTCCTTCGTTTTATTGCCTTATACTGACAGTATCGTCACCACCACTAGCAAATTATATATACTGCCTATAGCTATGAAAGGAAAATTCAACTTTTATTTAGAAGCTGATGTTGGCATAGTATTGGGCATTATTATTTCGTATCTGAATAGTCATTAGAATCTGAGTTCTAAATTTAAGGAGATATTATGTACACTGTTATTTTTGGTCGCCCTGGTTGCCCATACTGTGTTCGTGCTAAAGAACTTGCAGAAAAACTGAAAAATGAACGTGACGACTTCGACTATCGCTATGTTGATATCCAAGCGGAAGGTATCTCTAAAGAAGACTTATCCAAAACCGTTGGTAAAACTGTAGAAACCGTTCCTCAAATCTTTATCGATGAAAAACACATCGGTGGCTGCACTGACTTTGAAGCATACGCTAAAGAAAATCTGAGCCTGTATAAGTAATCAATCTTACAAGACATTTTCTTTTATAAAGCCCCAGATGAGCCTCTCGTTTGGGGCTTTATTTTTACTTTTTGTGCTATGCAAAAATATTTTCATCAAAAATTGCACTTTTTCTGATCATCATGAGAACTTTCCTCTTTTGTTGCAGTCTTAATTAGTGCCACTGCTTTTCTTTGATGTCCCCATATTGAGGAGCCCGATAGCCATTTGATTCTTTCATGCTATCGGGTTTTTTGTGTCTAGAACTTTTGCATTGCCCTGATAAATCACTGTTATTGAGCAAATATTGATTGAGTTAATGTTTAACAAAAAGTAAATTTGTCAGCTTGAGTAGCAAGGTCTAGAGCGTGTCTTGATTCACCCCTTCCCATTGCTATGTCCCATCTTCTTGAGAACTAATGTCCGAGGTACTCCGATCGTGCTGGAACAACTAAATCTGGATCTTTTTAATCTGATCAACGCAACGCCTGAATCCGCAAGTGGTACTATTGCGTTAGCCACGGTGATCGCCAAACGCTTGATCCTTATTTTTCCGCTATTTACTGTTGCATGCTGGTTTTGGGGTGCACAGCCAAACATGACTCGCCAACGTACCTTTGCCTGTAAAACGGCTTACGCCATTGTGATTGGCTTAGTGATTTCGTGGTTGATTGGTTATTTTGCACCACATGAACGTCCTTTCGTGATGGGAATTGGCTCTAATTTCTTAGATCACGACGCAACTCCGTCTTTCCCGAGTAACCATGGAACTATCGTCTTCACGTTTGTTTTTGCTTTCTTATTCTGGTTAAGAACCTGGGTTGGCTTCGTGTTTATGGTTCCTGCCATCGTTATTGCATGGTCTCGTATTTATCTTGGCGTTCACTGGCCGTTAGACATGATTGGTGCATTTATCTTAGGTGCTATTTCTTGCGGTTTATCTCAGTTGATTTGGGCAATGGGCGGCAGTGTTATTCAGCAGCCAATCACTCGTCTTTACCACCTCGTATTTGGTTCTCTCATTCGTAAAGGATGGATGCAACCTTAATTGGTTATTTAAAGTACTGACCTATTATTAATGTCAGTACTTTCCCCCTTCATTTTTCCCACCATTAAATATTGAGCTAAATCAAAGTTTGTTTTCATTTATTTTTAGCATCAATAACTTTATTTGAATTTATCAAATAAACATTCAAACAATTAATTAACAAATAT
>NZ_JAERJY010000213.1:0-3612 GCF_018257375.1 Providencia sp. JGM181
TCATTAAGCTTAATGGTAGAAATGTGAATTAATTATCAGAGGTGGGAATAAAAATGCCCCATAAATGGGGCACTTTTATTTATATTTTTACCAAACCGGTAATTCATCCTGTAAGAAAGGATTAGAAATACGCTCATGCCCTAATGTGGACATCGGACCGTGTCCCGGAATAAAGTGATAATCATCACCAAGAGGCAGTAATTTGTTCTTAATCGATGCGATAAGATCTTGATGGTTACCACGCGGGAAATCGCTGCGCCCGACACCACCTTTAAATAACACATCGCCCATGGAGATGAGTTTGTCAGCATGGTTCACAAAAACAATGTGACCGGGTGTATGGCCAGGGCAATGCAGCACATCAAATTGAATATTTCCACACGTGATGCTATCCCCCTCTTCTAACCAATGATCTGGTGTGAAATCAGGGCAATCACCGATATAAAACATCGCATTTTGCTCAGCGAGATTTTCAATCCAGAACGCATCTTCTTTCTGTGGACCATAAATCGGTACACCGAAATGTTTTGCAAGGGGAGCTGAGGCGCCAATATGGTCAGAATGACCGTGGGTAAGTAAGATTTTTGTTAATGTTAATCCGCGGCTTTCAATGGCGGCAATCAGCTTTTCAGCCTCACCACCGGGATCAACAATCACTGCATTCATTGAGGTTTCATCCCAGATAACCTGGCAGTTTTGCATAAACGGGGTTACTGGGATAATAGTATATTTCATCGAACAATCACTCCATAATCTGTGTCACCTACGCACAGATTACCATGTTCTCACTGGACCTGTATCGATATGAATGAAATTGCTTTTCGGATAATAGCCCACACCGCCAGCACTCATTTTTAATGCCGCTTTACGGATGTTACTTAGCTGTAAGCCTTCAATATGGAAATCCATCGCTTGCCCACGGGTATGGTAGCTTTGTTTAGCCACACCTGAGCCCTTACGACGCAATGCATTATTCGTTTCTAATGAACGGTAACCCGAAATCAGCTGAACTGGCTTATTGGTTCCCATCATCATTTGCAGTAAATAAATTTGGTCAAATAACTTAGGGTCAATGGTTTTCACTTTCTCACAACGATAATCACGGAAAAGGTGATTTAAGCGAGCTAATTCAGATTTATTATAACGGCGACCATCGAAAAATTCGGTCTTTAAAAACTCACCTGTATTTAAGTTTTGAAAACGTAAAATTCTTGGGCGAGGTGTACTCATTGCAGCAAGTACATGATTAGGTAATAGTCCCAGACCGATTGCGGCAGCACCAATTCCCAACCACTTTCTGCGGTTTTGATCAATCATATCCATAGGTGATAACTCAGGTGTTAATTATTCGGTAAATATACATTTCAACTTCATCAGTCTAGCAAAGGATATTTAGCTTTAATGTATAATTATGTAAAGAATTGCGTAAATTAAGGAAAATCCATCACTTTTATGCAAAAAGGTGAGTGAAATCACTTATAACATGCCGATTAAGACGACTTTAATTCCTTACTGCGTATTATATGTAAACACAATGCATTCAATATATAAATATATTAAAACGGAATTGTTAGGAAGATTTAGGAATTAATGCAGGAAATAGCATCGAGGAGCCTAAGCTCCTCGAGTAATAGTCACTATTTTAAAATTACTTTGATTGCAGGAAGATATTTTTCTGCGTTATCAATACTGCCATCATATTGATAGATATCAGCCCGGTATTGCGGTTGGTCATCTTTATCAACCCACGCAGTTTGATAATAAAGGTACACAGGAATACGGTCAGGAATATTCACATAACGTGTTGAACCTTCTTTTAGTGCCCCATCAATACGAGTCTGAGCCCAACCTGCATCCCCCAATAATATCGTCGCTAGCTCACTAGCTTTATTTACGCGAACACAGCCTGAACTGATTGCTCGGGCATTTTTATTAAACAAGCTATGGTTTGGTGTATCATGCAAATAAATCGCATCTGAGCTTGGCATATTAAACTTATAACGCCCTAAAGAGTTACTTGAGCCTGGTGCTTGACGAATGCGATAAGGGAAATTTGCTGGCGTAATATTTTCCCAGTCGATTGTATAAGGGTCAATTTCATAAGCATCTTGCCCCCAACCTGAATAAACCGTATAGCCTTTACGGCTAAAGTAGCTTGGATCCATTTTACCTTTCGGTGCAATATCCTTACGCGCCAAACTTGTTGGCACGCTCCAAGGTGGGTTAATCACCACATTATTCAGTGCGCTGCTCATAATTGGCGTTTTACGATCTGCACGTCCAACAATCACTTTCGAATCCAAAATGATGTCGTTATTCAGATAAAAATCCAATGTGTACGCAGGAATATTCACCAAGATTCCAGTACCGCTACTTTCCGGCACAATACGTAAACGCTGAATATTCAGTGCCATCAGCCCCGCTTTTTGTTTTGGCTGCATATTGAGCCAAACGCGCGTGCCTTTACCAATCACACCATCTGCTTCTAAACCATATTGAAGCTGAAATTTTTTCACTGCGTCCACTAAGTCATCGCTATACACACGGGCATTGGCGGTGACTTTATTGATCTCTTCTGGCGGTGCGGATGCATCAACGGCTTCACCAACCGCAGAGGCTTCCAATAATCCATCTCGCACTAAAATCTCACGGAGCGTAATAACATCATCACTGGCTTGCCCCGGTTTTAATGCTTTTGTACCCGTAATTTCTAACGTATCCTCCGGCAATGCGAGCTGTTTTAGCATCTCTTTACGCATCGGTTGATACATCGCGTGTTTCGGTGCTTGAGCCTTCACCCACTCACCCAGACGATGTTCAGATTCAGCCTCTAACCACGGTTTCATTTGTGCCGCAGTCGGTGCAATAATTTTATAAGGGCGGCTGGTGTATAACCAATATTGTCCCGTTGACTCAACAGAAGAAAGATACTGTAAATAACCCAACATAGCGTCGGATAAAATAGCATCACGCCCCATTTCGCTCAGCTGGCTATTTTCCAATGAAACTAACCATTCGCTAAATTGAGGTTGGAAACCCGCTAAGGCAAGCTCGGCTAATTGTTGTTGAAACTGACTAATTGCTGTTTCATCTTGCCATAACAATTGCATTTGCCTGTCTGCATAAATTTTTGCCAACTGGTCCGCAAACACCAATTTTGTTTCTACAGGCAAAGATGCGTTAAGCTTTTCCAAGCTCTCTTTTGCCGTGACTTTACTCACCTCTTCAGCGACGACTGATTGAGGCTGTTGAATTTCCATACTGTTTTGCTGCGTATTTTCTGCTGCGGAAAATGCAGGGAACTGCATCGCCATCAGCCCACATAATACTGAGATCTGCAGAGCTTTCACTCTTCTCTTTGCCATACATCCACCTTAAAGTTACTACATGGATAACATTATTTTTTTATTATAGTGACACTATTTGATTATATTTAACTCTGAGAAGAATGTTATAGGAATTGACTAATTTTGTCTTTATTGATGAAAAAGTTATTGAGGTAGGCTATCTGAAATGAGCACTATTTATAAAAACAGCATGAGAAATAGAATTGTTTGCATTTTCCACCAAAACTAAACGATATAACATATCAAATATTGACGTCTTTTATTC
>NZ_JAERJY010000214.1:0-3604 GCF_018257375.1 Providencia sp. JGM181
AAATAATAGAAAAATAATTCATTACTTTTAATTAGTCATTAATACTTAAAAAATAATTAGCAAGAATGACTGTTAATAAATAACACGAATTTGTTATCACAACTGATTTATTCTCAATAAATTTATCTAAATTTTAATTCCTGTATTCAAAAGCAAAAATTAATTTAATTCCCCACGTAGAACTATCATTTAATTTGTTCTTTTCACGTTCTATTCATCTGTATTTGATGTGATTAGCTAGTCAATAAATCTACTTTTTAGACAAATAAAAAGATTTTGAGATGGCGCTCAAGTATTTATTTTTATAAAACACAGATTATCTTTGCGATTCTTTTTTTGATTCTTAATGATGTTTTTTGATTGATAACAAAGGTATCAGAATGAACAAAGCACATAAATTTGCGTCATCTTCTCGTTATAAAAATAAAGCTGCAATAAATAAAAATATTTTTCAGCTTTCTATTATTACTTCTGCGCTATTATTTTCCGGCTATACGCTGGCTTACTCTGAAACAGGGCAACTCGGTGATAAAAATAGTTGGGAAAGCCAAGAATATAAAAATGACTGGGGTTTAGCCGCCATGAATGCCTCCAGTGCTTATGCGCTGGGATATCATGGGCAAGGCGCTAAAATTGGCGTAATGGATTCAGGCGCGTTGTTATCTCACCAAGAGCTAAGTGGTTCCCGCTTTCACGCAGTTAAAGCCAAAGGTGAGTACGGCTCCACGGGGATGCGTTATCCTCAAGAATTAGGCGGCCACTATGAAAAAGGCCAAGCCTTCGATGTGACTGGAGATTGGATCAAAGGCGTGAATGACACTCACGGTACCCACGTGACAGGTACCGTCGGTGCTAACCGTGATGGCGAAGGTATGCACGGCGTTGCCTGGGGTTCCGATGTGTATGTGGGTAACACAGGTGCCACCGACAGCAATAACTATGGTCCTTATCAAGATTACCAATATTTCTATACTGGCTGGAAAGCCATGGTGGATGCTGGCGCCCAAGTGATCAATAACAGTTGGGGTACCAACCCAAGAATTATTGATGCAGGAAAAACAGTCGGTCCTGATGGCGGTAACACCACGGTACATTTACCCGTTGATACCACCCAACAAACTGAGTACGAATATTTCTATTTCAAAAAAATCTACGGGGATAACCCATCCTTTGTAGATGCCGCCTATGATGCCGTGAAAGGCACCAATGTTGTTCAAGTCTTCACCACAGGTAACCGTGATTTTAAAAACCCGTACTACCGCCCTCTTTACCCTTATTTCAATCCACAAGCAGAGAAACATTGGATTGCGGTTGCAGGGTTAAAACAGACGGCAGATAAAACAGGCTATGAAATTGAGGGTATGTTTAACGAGGCGGGAAATGCCAAATGGTGGACCGTCGTTGCCCCTAGCCGCTATATCTACTCCAGCGTCGTAGATGCTGACGGCAATCCGGGTTGGGATACCTTTAGCGGAACATCAATGGCAGCACCACACGTCACTGGTGCCATGGGCGTTTTAATGTCTCGTTATCAATCCATGAATGCCCTGCAAGTTCGTGATGTGATGTTCACGACTGCCAACCGTTATAACCCAGATGGCAGCCTCTATAAAGGCTGGACATCCGCGGATGGCGTACCTGATGAGCGCTATGGTTGGGGTACTCCTGATCTCGAAAAAGGTATGTATGGCCCAGGTCAATTCTTAGGTAAATTCGAATACCAACTGGATGCTGTCCCACTTGATGTCTGGACAAATGACATTAGCCAAGCGGCGTTAGATCAGCGTGAAACCGAAGATTTGGCATGGTTAGCCGATTATAAAGCCCACGGTATCGATGCTGGTGGCGATTATAATCTTGGTACCGATTTTGTAGTCAATGATGGCAATCCAGACCCAACTTCTCATATTGTCGATAAAGAAGATGCTAAAAAATGGCGTCAGGAATATTACCAAAAACGCGCTGAGGCCATTCAAGCCAAAATCGATGCAGGTTTGTATGATGGCGCTCTAGTCAAAGCGGGTGAAGGCACATTGGTGATGACGGGGGATAACACCTACCGTGGCGGTACAACCGTCGAACAAGGTTCTCTGTACGGTTTTACTGAATCCTTTGGTACTGCTGACGTGAATGTTAACGGCGGCACAATTAGCGTGCTTAATCGTTATAACGACAAATTTACTCAAAAAGGTCAGTTAGTCTCCAATGAAAGCCATAAAGCCAATATCAACATCAACGATAAAGGAACCTATTTAGTCACTGCAGGTCATGATGTGAATGTCGGTAATATGACCTTAAATCAAGGCGCTAAACTGGATGTTGCTGCCGATAACATTGGGCAACTGAAAGATGTTTATCTTAATGATAATTCAATCCAAGGTACGGTTAACGCAGATAATTTAGCCGACAACCGCGCTAAAACCAAAATGCTCGCAGCAAATGCCAATAATGCTGCCGCAGATGACTATGCGTTATTCCAAAAAGACGTTTCCGTAAAAGATAACACCATTACGGGCTCTTTAAGCAAAAAAGCGGATACCTCATTTGCTTCATTTGCCAATAATGAGAATGGTCGTTCGATTGCTAATGCACTAGAAAGTAACGCTAAAGGTCAGCTGTTTGATGCAACGCTACCGATGAGCGAACGTGACCTTCGAGACACTTATCAATCACTCGGTAGCGATATGTACCTGAATGCGAATAATGCCAGCGTCGTGAACGTATTAGGTCTAACTCGTACCGTGAAAGATCAGGCTATCGGCGTGGGTCATGGTCGCTATGCTAACCTTGAAAATAGCAATGCACGCATTTGGATGACAGGTGTTGGTCAATGGGGCAACCTTGACTATGGCTACAGCAATATGGATACCGATTTCTATGCAGCATTAGTGGGTGCAGAAATTGATGTCGCTGAGCACACCAAAGCGGGACTGTTCTTTGGGGCGGGTTCATCTAAATACAAAGCCCATGAGTACGGTAAAATTGACAGCAATGACCTGCATGTCGGTGCCTACGGCGTATCCAATATCAAGGATGTGGCTGCGGTTAACTATGGTGTAACTCATACAAACCAAGACAGAGATGCGAAACGTACACTGTGGGTAGGTCAAGAGTCAGGTTATAACTCCACCAGCTATGATGCAAAAATCACGCAATTCTTCGTGGAAGGTGCTTATACCCAACTGAATAATGACCGATATTCTGTTGAGCCTTATGCTGGATTTAACTGGCTGCATGTCACCAGCGATAATCTGCATGAGCAAGTCGGCAATATGCAATTCACCACCAAAACAGATAACCAAGATATCCAAGTTGGTACCGTTGGTTTACGTGGTGGCTATCCATTCAGCGCGGGTAATGTGAATCTCACACTGAAAGGTGACGTATCTGCCAGCCATTTATTTGGCGATACTCGCCCAGAAGCGATGTTGTTCCTATCAGACACTGGCGAAGCCAAAATTCGTGGTGGCAAGTTAGATAACTTATTCGGTGTAGGCTTAGGGGTTGATGCTCAGCTGAATAAATCCACGACTTTCGGAGTGTCTTACCAAGGTCAATATAACAGTGATGTCAGTTCAAGCGGTGTGAATGCCACATTAAAAAT
>NZ_JAERJY010000215.1:0-3591 GCF_018257375.1 Providencia sp. JGM181
GAGTTATAGAAATGAAAATTGATTTTCATTGTTCATCTGCTTTTTATTCTAAAAAAAATAACATTAACCCTAGAATCATATCTCAGGCATTACGTGATTTGGCGTTAAGATCACCTTTTTGGTGGAATAGACCAGCTCAAGAAACTTCTGCAAGTCAAGATATTAAGCTATTCAAGGAAAATGCGATATCGTTCTCTAATGTTAATACGATTAGTGCTGATGACATGATAAAAAAGGGGCTACTACCCTCACAAGGTTTCGTAAAATTTACTCAGAAATCACCAAATACTTACACCATTGAGCCTATCTCCAGTGCTTCAAACCTTAACCCAGAGCTAACAGCTAATGCTTACTTTCTAGGGTATAACGGTGCTAATCAATCAAGTACAAAACCAGCTTATGTTGACATTCCTATACAGGCAGCGGAAGAGAGCTTTCTCTTTACTGGCTCTTTAACGGGATGCTCAGTTATCGTTACAAAATATAATGATACTACGTATCGTGTGTACCATGATGGAAGAGTTAATAGCTCGATATTATATGACAATGTGGTCATGGCATTTGATTTTATTGATTACCAAGTTGCCGGGACAGATGAAGGTTTGGCAATGGTTTATATGAGGTTTCATGAAGGTCAATGGGAGTTAATTTTACAGCGTCAGCAATATGAGGTTATTAATGGCATTCCCACACCACAACGACGAACACAAGGTCAAACAATAAGTCAGTTATATCCAGATGAAGAATTATCTCAATCAAATCTAGAGAAATTTAATCGATACCGTAGTGATACTCACCAAGAATTAGTGAATCTTGCTCGGGATTTTAATATTGATACGGGGCATATTGAAGATGGTGTTTATGAGGGCGGTGACTTTTCATCACAACATCCCGCAATTCTTCCTTGGGTAAATCTTCAAAATGAAATAAAAAAAAATCTCAATATTGAGAGAGAAAAAATAGATATAAAAATAGAGGCTGCAAAAAAGGAACTTCGTAGCTTACAAAATAAAAGAACCGAGTTAAGTCAAACAGAAATCACTCATGAAGATAAAGTTAGAATAGATGAATTAAATAAAATTATTGAATTGAATCAGGGGTTGAAAGAATATTATAAGCAAAAGTATAACTCTATTCTATCTAAAAGTTTATCTGTAGAACGTAGTTGGCTATGGTTACAAATAAAAAACAACCATGGTGAAGACGCTGTGATTAACGTAAACCAAGCGAGTATAAAATCAGGTATTCAATCTGAATTTACCAAAAATAGAGAAAGATATAAGACTATATTAGAAACGGATATATGGAATAGTCACGTTGATTTTAAGCAAGGTATTAAAAATTATAGTGAAGTCACAATCCGTGGTTTTGATGATCAAATGTCTTCATCAGAAATGCGAGAGCTTTATATTAAGGGAGGATTAAGTGCTAATGAGTGTGGTGCTTTATCTCAATATATTAAAATAAAGGAAGAGTCTGAATACATAGAAAATATTTTAAATTTCACATTAAAAACAAACACCCTATTTCAGAATGGGGGAAGCATTTATCAGCGCCTTGCGCCTCAAAATTTCTATTTACCATTAATGGGCGATGATGAAGGAGGGCGCTGCTATCCTCTCGTTAGATCTATGTCTGTTGCATTAGCGCTACATGATGGTACTTATGGTTCTGATGAGCTTTTTAATAAGCTATTTATTGCAGCGGCATCACCGGAAGAGAGAAACTCAGTTTTATTGAGATCATCACTGCAAAACTTACATTTTAATACGCAAGCTGTAGGAGCTTCTTCTTCAATTGGTCTACTTAATTTAAGGGAGATAAAAAAACTACTCATTGAATCTAATGGGACTCAGATGTATGCCTTAAATACCCAAAGCCATTCAATGCTAATAGGGAGAAAAAATTATAATGGTAAAGCTCATTACTATTTTTATGATCCAAATTTTGGGCTTTATGTTTTTGATAATCCTAAAAAATTCTTTAATTCATTAAATAATTTTTTGATCGAAGAAAAAATGGCATATCAATACGATGTGTTAATGGAAGAGTCTGTACCTGTTTTTGATCTCGTTTCGATTGACGTAGAGCAAATGGCAAACGTAGATGTTGGCTCAGGGTTAAAAGTCGAAGATTTAGTGTCTTCCTCTGAGTTGTCTGAGGTTATTCCGAGGCGTCAAGAAACAATAAACTTTATCGAAAATCAAAGTTTATTGGCAAAAGATAGGCAAATAAAATCGTCTTTGAGTATTTTAAAAGCGGAACAATGGGGAGGTCGCTTAGAATCATCACTCGATAAAATCACGCAAGAGAATCAATTAGATGAGCACTGGCTACCTGTTTTTGCGAGCACAGATAAACTAGAGGATGGGCGGTATCAAATTCAGTTTGTTCATAAAAACAACGAAGAATCTTCCCGTTGGATTGAAACCTATGACAAAACGTTTTTTGAATTTAAACAATATTCTTATGAGTCAATGCGTTCTTTTAGTGAGCATTACACATTTAACGATTTAGAGTTACAACATGAAGGGTGTCTTTCTGATACTGAGCATGTGGATGGACTTAATTCAGCCATTGGTATTAAGACATTGATTGAATGGTCAGCAAATCGTAATCGCCAGTCAGTGGCTTCAGGTAATCCTTCTAACTTAGAGAGTGCATTGAAAATCCATGCATATGTGAGTTATACAATGATGGCTCATGGGGCGTTGAATGATGTATCACGGATTGGTCGTTTAGCGGGAACGCTTTGGAAGGAGGGGGCTGAGGTTGTAAAAACAGAAATAAATAGTTTTTCATCATCAATTTTACGAACAGCAAATGAAGGAGTTGGTGCGATTTTTCAAGGGGCAATGGTCGGGTTTGATATTTATGAACTTGCAAATGCAGAAAATGAACCGCAGAAAACTATCATTGGGACTCAGTTGGCGTTTGATTCAGCTGCTCTAACGACAAGCGTCGTGGGATATGGGGCTTCGCTATTGGGAGCTGAAACTGTTGCTGGTGTTGCTATGCCATTAGCTGTGCCTTTAACGGGTCTTGGAATTGGTATCACTGAATTAGTCAAAATTAATGAGCGTCATGCACAAGAAACGTTAGAAGTTGGGGTTATTTTTGCTCAGTATAAAGAGAATTATCAGAATGCAGCTATCAGTTATGATGAGGAAAAAAAATTATTAATTCCAACAGAAGGCGTTGTTATTAAGGAAATTAACTTTCTTGATGGGAGCTTTACGCTGGGTAGTCACTATATTTATCGTGGTGAAAAAAGAACATGGATTTTTGGACATAGTGTTTTACACGATTTTCAATCACGTCCACGAGCTGATATCAATAAAGATGAAGCGATTAATATTAGAGAATCAGTTGGTATTTCGCAAAATGAAGTGAAATTTGATCCCTTCCAATCGAATGTGATGGTTCTGCCTGTAATACCTGAATGTTATTTAAGTTACAAATATTCTTCTTTTTTTGGTGTTACAAGTCGTAACGACTATGGTTTTTCGGTTCTTAGAAAAATAGAGGAGGATTATCAGTTTTATTTTGACTATTTTTATTGTGCTCTAGAATATGCTATATCAGAATTAA
>NZ_JAERJY010000216.1:0-3551 GCF_018257375.1 Providencia sp. JGM181
CAATTTATCTATTACTGAAAATAAAAACGCTGAAGATATTTTTTCTGACATTTATGCATTAGCTATTGAAGCAAACAACAGTGAATACCTCGGAGATTTCGAAAGTTATATTAATAAGTATCATCCACAATTTTTGAATTAAATGGCATTAACCCACCACTAAAAAAGGTATTTATGAATGCTAAATATATCTAAATTGATATTCGTATGCTCTATTATTGTATTAACCGCCTGCTCTCCAGACACAAAACCTAATGACAATAAGACGCCACCCAAGCCCGAAAAAGTTAACTATGTCGCGGCTAATCTCCTAGGGTATGTTCATATTAAGGAGATCGCGGTGAACAAATTTTCTGTCAATGGCTACTACGGTCGTGTTGGGGGTTTTACTTGTTGCATTATGCTGCCTGAAAAATGGCAGCCGGGTATGCAAGTTCGAGTGGAATGGGAAATAGACCCCTCCCCATATTCTAAAGATATCCCCCGTTTTAACGACCCAAACTTTGATAATTGGATGAAAAAACACGAGACCAATTATCGCCAATACAGTGCTATCGTTGAGGTCCCTGAATACGGTGACTCTTGTGGGTTACAAGTACATTTTTTTGCCTGCAATCAAGTCAAAGTTACCGCAACCTGCATGGGAATAGAACACCCCAACCACCCATTCAAAGCTCTCATGAATCAACAGGAGAATCAATCATGTCCGCAATAACTCTTTGGAAGAACGCGAGCCCAGTTCATAGGGGGGCTTAATAATGACGCATAAACTGAAAAAAATGATGTGCTTGCTGGCGATTGTCCTGTTAACAGCCTGCTCTCCAGACACAAAACCTAACGACAATAAAACGCCACCCAAGCCTGAAAAAGTCAACTATGTGGGGGCTAATCTCCTAGGGTACAACCATCAATATAAAAATATTGCCGTCAATAAATTTTCTGTCAATGGCTACTATGGTCGTGTTGGGGGCTTTACTTGTTGCATTATGCTGCCTGAAAAATGGCAGCCGGGTATGCAAGTTCGAGTGGAATGGGAAATCGATCCTAACCCTAAAGCAAAACTACCTCCATTAGGCACAGATGAATTTAAGACTTTCATGAAAAAACACAAAGCCAATTATCGTCAATACAGTGCCATCGTTGAGGTCCCTGAATACGGTGACTCTTGCGGGTTACAAGTGCATTTTTTTGCCTGCAATCAAGTCAAAGTTACCGCAACCTGCATGGGAATAGAACACCCCGACCATCCATTCAACGCCCTCATAAATCAACAGGAGAATCAATCATGCCCGCAATAACTGGTTGGAATAAAGTTGAGTGTGGTGCCCCATGTTGGGTGCCACCCGAATTTCCAGAGCAAGGAAGGCTCGTACTCACGCCTAAACAAATTGAAGCCAATTACAAAAAAATTGTTGCGAAAGAACGCCTATATCAGCGACAAGCCACTCAGTTACAGCAGGACCGATGTTGTAAAAGCCTTCATATCAGTCTATTTTTTGATGGAACCAATAACAATGAGCCTTATGATACCAATATTGCCACACCTGCTCATCCCACTAATATTGCAAAATTATTTCATGCTACGACACCACAAAACACAGAAGCAAATGAGCAGGGTTTTTATTCCTTTTATATGCCTGGAGTCGGCACACCTTTCCCCGAAATAGGAACCTATGACTATTATGCTGATGGCCTTAAATATGCAACGGGAGGGGAATCCAGAATTAATTGGGCGCTTATACAAATTTGTAATGCCCTACAACATACATTAACGCAAAGCTTTATTCCTAATGGTACCATGAAAACCGCAGTAAAAAACATGGATTCAGACAAAGCCATGATAGCACATACCAGTGCCGTCATGGATGCAATAACCATTAGACCAGGTATGCCAAGTAAGCAAACAGTGAAAAATTATAAAGATGCTCAACAAGGAAAATTTTCTGCACGTTTAGACCGCTTACAACAAATAGAATCGCTATTAGCGCCACTTAAGGATAAGGTTTATTATTTTAAGCCCCAGTTATTAAACATTAAATTATTCGTTTATGGCTTTTCTCGTGGTGCTGCCGAAGCCCGAACCTTTGCGACTTGGTTAGATGAAATTTTATCTACCTCCGCCTTATCTTCGAAAGGCACATTATTAGAACTTCCTGTTTCGATAGAATTTATGGGCATTTGTGATACTGTCCCCGCAGTTGGTATTGCCAATCTCGTTCCTGGATTTAGTGGTCACAATGGCTGGGCGGGGGGAACCCAAGAAATCCCGCGTTCTGGATTAGTCAAGCGCTGCTGCCATTTTGTTGCAGCACATGAACAGCGCCAGTGTTTTTCACTTGATTCTATTCGCTACCCTGATGGTACATATCCCACAAATGCGATAGAAGTCGTCTACCCAGGGATGCATTCTGATATTGGAGGGGGCTACCCGCGAGGTGACCAAGGCAAAGCGCGGGATTCCGACGGTGAATTACTTTCGCAAATTATTTTACATGATATGTATGCTGCTGCTTTTGAAGCGGGGGCGCCACTGTCAATATTATCAGCTAATCTATCACTAGCACCTAATGTAATGGAAAAACAACCATTTAGAGAAATGACACCAGATACAGAAGATGAGTTCGATTTCGATAATATTCTTATTAATAGATTTAACGCATGGCGTACAACCATCACAGACTCAGCCAACCCCGTTTCACAAGGCTTATATTCTCCTTCGCAATGTAACCTATTTTCACTAGAAAATGTTATTCAAGAGCAAATGGTATGGATGACAGCTTGGCGTATTGCGCGCTTCGCCTGTTCTCGTCAGAATCCACACAACATTACACATCAAACCTTCTTCCAACATGCGGCTCAACACAGCGATGTCAATATTCCCCCCTGGGATCCGCTTTTTGCTAAGAAAATAGATATTGCACTCTCAAATGAAGAAAAAGCGTGTAATGATAATTTAGACATGATCAGAAAAAACCGAAAATTAGAGGAAGATAAATTCGCGAATAACCCTGATTGGGTTCCACCTAAAGTGAATCAAAATGGGGAGCCTTTAATTGGCACACCTTTGTATGATGCAACAAATGCTCGAGGACAGTTATGGGATGCAGCTTTAAGTTTTAGGCGTCGATATGATGATAACCTTAATGACATTGACGACTTTCATTCGCTGCAAGGTAAATGGATAATCACAATTGTTGATAGCCTATTGCAAGATGAATTTTATGGGCTCATGCATTTAGATCCTGAATCTGAGTATTTGTATTTAAAAGAAAATGCCCAAATACTCTATACTGAAAAAATTCTTCCTGTTCTGAACCATGAGAACAAAACAACAGATGTTGCACTTGTCATTGACCTTTATGACAACCAAATCCATGATTCCAGAGCGTGGTTTATGCATTCAGAACTCGGAATTCGTGAATTAGCAGGTGATTACTTTTTGATGAGAATGATTTATTTTGGTCAAAAATGGAATAAATATTGTTCAGTTGTATTAATTGATGATGAAAACTTTAAACAAAAAATTGTCTCGCGCCAAGGGTTTATTATCG
>NZ_JAERJY010000217.1:0-3386 GCF_018257375.1 Providencia sp. JGM181
GTTTTATAAAAAACAATCGAATTTCCCAGAGAATATTCTTAATAAAATAACCAGAATTAACTGATTATTTTATTTCTAATTTAAGAGGAAAAATTAGCAGTTATTTATGATGGTTTTTGTTGAGTAATTTCCCCAGGAAGTATATTTACTCGCACTTCCTTTATTACCCATTCTTTTTTCAGAGTCAGTATCTTTTTCGACATATTTAATGACATCGACCCATCGTTTATCTAGAATATTTAAAAAAACATCTAGCTGATCTAAAGTAATCGCAGTGATTCCCATTTCATATCTTGATATCTGTTGCTGGCTGATTCCTATTAATTTCGCCAGTTGCTTTCCCGTCATGTTCTTTTCTTTACGTGATTTTCTTAAAAAAGCTCCCACCTGACCACTAATTATATTAGATTTCATTAACCACACTCCAATATAAAGAAACAATTTATTTAATTTCCATTAATAATAAATACATTAAAATAAGAGTAAAAACGTTTATACCGATCGAACAAGATTATTTTGATAGGTACCACCTATCAAATAGTAATTTATTGATCGTCGGGCTTTATTAAGATACAACGAGTGCGAGTACACCTAATATGATAAGTAGAATTAACTAACTGATATATATTAAATAAAGCGTTGTTCAATTTATTTAATATATTTTTTATTTTTTTAAAATAAAATTTACGTGGGAGGAGTAAAACCCTATAAAAACGAGATAAAATACATCATTTATTACAACAAATTACAATTTGAAACAGCTAAATTGTTTTTTGCAAAATAAAAAACTCACGAGGTGAGTAATATACCAATATAAAAATATATTTCTACAGCTTAATTCGTTATTCCGCAATAATTTTCATTTAGATTACCAACTTAATAACAACTAATCCGCATCATAGTATTTACAATCCAGATTGTATGCCATAAAGGCGCTATAAATTGGACGTATCAGAATGCAGTTCGCGCATATATTAATACATCTAGCTTAATATGTAGCGTTTGCTTATTAAAAATATTCTCTTTTTAGATCATTTGTTGATTTTTTATTCAAATTTAGGAAAGGGTATCGCAAATAGTACTGGAAAAGCATTGCCTCTATACGAGAGGCAATGGAATTGGGACGGTTTTTTAATTCAGTCGAAAGCTATTTAACGCCTTTAAGCTGTTTCATGGTTTCATCCACGTCAATCTCATCTTCAGAGAACGTTAATGTTGTTCCATGCTGGGTTTCAATAATTAGCTTTTTCAGCGCTCGAGTTGCCCCCGGCTTAATATTCGTTTTAGGTTTAATGCTGTTCATTAATGCACCAATCGATAACACGGTATTTTCTTTATCAATACGTGTATCTGCTGGAACATCTTCATAATAGATACGGAATGATTTGATAGCCGTCAGCTTAATGCGCTCACCAGCAATATAGATATATTTGCTTTCAGGGATCACTTTAACCGCAAAGGCGGATAAACCTTTATTATTTGTGGTCGGCTCAAACGTAACCGCCGCCCCTTTTTTAATCAGTTCTGGGTTGGCAACTTTAATCACATGAAAATAACGGTTATCCCCGTTTTCATCTTTGAGAAACCCAAAACCTTTATCTTCAAACCACGTTGTGATTGTTCCGTTCATTGCCATACCACCTTCTATATTGACTCAATTTCACAGCGCGCAGTATAAAACACAATGCCTGCCCAGACTACGCCTTTAGTTTTACACACCCAATAACATTATCGTCAGATAGCGCAAAATTGGGTATTATCCATAGCCACTTTTTATCTGGATAACCTGATGTCGACGATTATTGATACCTTTATTGCGCCCCCTTGCCATGATGACATTGAAATCATTGAGCAGGATGAGCACCTTATTATTATCAATAAACCTTCAAGGCTACTGAGCCTCTCTGGAAAGAATCCACAAAATCTCGATTCAGTACATTACCGGCTCGTTCAATTGTTCCCTGAATGCACCCTAGTGCACCGCCTTGATTTTGGTACTTCTGGTGTCATGGTCGTGGCTCGCAATAAAGCCATAAATGCAGAGTTATGCCGACAGTTTAGCCAGCGAACCGTGACGAAAGCCTACAGCGCATTACTATGTGGGCATGTGGAAAATGATCATGGTGTGATAGACGCGCCGATAGCCAAAGATCCGGCTTTGTTTCCCCGAATGTCGATTTGCGTGACTCACGGTAAACCGGCACGTTCCAATTATCAGGTAATTGAGCGGTTTTATCGTGAGCTAGACGATGGACGTAAGTTGCCACTGACGAGGGTGAAATTTATTCCAGAAACAGGACGAACCCATCAGCTGCGCATTCACAGCCAACTTTTCGGTCATCCTATTTTGGGATGCGATCTGTATGGAGGCTTACTGCTTGCAGATATTGAACCTGCGCCGAGACTGATGCTGCATGCCAGTGAATTGAATTTTATTCATCCGATAACTGGAAAACCCATTCACGCACACAGCAAAAGCCCGTTCTAAACAACTACCACATTAAATCGTCAGGAATTTTAAAATCTGCGTACGGATCGTCTTCATCCTGCTCTTCCTGACTCAAGGCGTTATTTAATACGATGCTGCTTTCATCACGTTGAGCGATTTTATCCGCCACACTCGCAGGAATAATTGCGTAAGTGCTCATTTCTGGATTGTCAGTCGCTAAACGCGCAATAGCGAGACGGCCGCTAATAAGTTGGTTTTGTGTTGTTTTATCGACGACCACTTGCTTGATGACATTACTATCTGTGAAGTTAAAGCTGATATCGCCTTTCGCCACATCAATTTTGTTCATCTCAATCAGCTGCTTCACCTGAGCTTTATACTCTTTCGTCAGTGCCGCTTGTTTCTGTTGCTCACTCAGTTGCTTATCGCGCTCAAGCTGCGCTTTTTTATTCTCTTCTACCGCTTCTCTGGCTTCTCTAGCCTGCACACGTGATTTCTTCGCTGTGCGCTGTACTTTCGCCATTTTTTTACTGGTGACGAGTCCCGCTTGGAGCATTTGCTCTTGTAAGGTAAGTTTTGCCATGTGGGTATCTAAGCCTGTTGAATGAAATTGGAGAGATTATACCTGCAAATTCGATTTCTTTTCGGTTACTTTTGCGATTCTTGCTTGATGAGTGATGGAAACATCATGTCATCAATTCCCATCAAAAAATGTCGGTATGACCAACAATAATCTGAATTTGTTTCAACCCCATAAATAAAACCCGCGTCTTAAATGAATGTGTCATTTTCAATACATCTTAATGTGATCTGAATCACAAACATCAACAACTTAAGTAAAATTTAATGTCATTAAATGTCATCGAAATAACATTTCGACATATTTTGTATACTTCATTTTTTTGAATTCATAATTGTTACTAAGCATGTATTGAGC
>NZ_JAERJY010000218.1:0-3341 GCF_018257375.1 Providencia sp. JGM181
TTATGAAGCACTATTAAAGGTAACTCCAATAATGGCATCAATGCCGAGAAAAAGATTATCAATGAAAGTTTCATCAAATTTTGCAAATGAACTTAATGATTTAACGCAATCTCTAGATAGAAATAGAACGGAAACAATTAAAATCATTATCGCTTCAATAAAAAAAGATCTTATTGATAATGAAAATTCTTTTATGATTGATGAGCTCAGAAAAATCCATTCTCTGTGCGTGTGCTGATTAGAATGGGATTATCACGCCTCAACAACATTCTGTGATACGCCTCTCATTTGAAATCCACAACTAAGAAAAACGAAAAAAAGGGTTGTGAAGGTTAGGATTTTATGGTTTCTTAAATGCAGCAAATACAAAAATGAAAAATCAGACAGACTTTAGCTAAACAGGAAATTCAGTAAATATGGATTTTAGCTAAATCTGACAGAATTAAATTACAGGAAACTCTCGTGAAAATGACCGCTAACCGTTCAAACCTACTACTTACCGCGCCACTAGCCGCGGTAGTCGTGCGTGTGGTGGTGGTCGTGGGCTTAGCGCCGTAACGGGAACAAATCACGCGATTTAGAAACCCCGCCGGCGCAAACCGAGCGGGGTTTTTTTATGACCTAAAACTCGGATCCGCAGGCTAGTGAAGGAATAAAAAATTATGAGCGAGTCGGGCACAACATCACCACAAAAAACCTGTTTTACAGGCGCAGAATTGATCGTCCATTTGTTGGAAAAACATGGCATTACCATCGTTTCTGGTATCCCTGGCGGGGCTGCATTGCCATTTTATGATGCGCTGGGGCAAAGCAAAAAAATTCGCCACATACTGGCGCGTCACGAGCAAGGTGCGGGTTTTATTGCACAGGGAATTGCACGTAGCACAGGCAAAGCAGCGGTGTGTATTTCCTCAAGCGGTCCTGGTGCCACTAACCTAGTGACAGCCATTGCGGATGCGAAGCTGGATTCAATTCCACTGGTATGCATCACCGCGCAAGTGCCATCTTCGATGATTGGTACCGATGCGTTTCAGGAAGTTGATACTTACGGTATTTCAATTCCGATTACGAAGCACAACTATTTGGTGCGCAGCATTGAAGACCTGCCTCGCGTGATTTGCGAAGCATTCCGTATTGCGGAGTCTGGGCGTCCAGGGCCGGTTTGGATTGATATTCCAAAAGATGTACAGACTGCGACCATTGAGTTAGATGTACTGCCAGAGATTTTACCGAAAGATAAAGCCCCAAGTTTTGATATGGAAAAAGTAATCCAAGCGGCGGAAATGATCAACCGTGCGAAGCGTCCTGTACTCTATTTCGGTGGTGGGGTGATTAGCTCAGATTCAACCGCGACGGCTATCGCTTTTGCGGAAAAAGCCTCTTTACCAACGACAATGACCTTGATGGCGTTGGGAACGATCCCAATGCGTCACCCGCTGTATTTGGGCATGTTGGGTATGCATGCGGCACGAAGCACGAACATGATCATGGAAGAGTCTGATTTACTGATTGTTATCGGTGCTCGCTTTGATGATCGCGCCATTGGTAAAGCGGAAAAGTTCTGCCCGAATGCCAAAATTATTCATGTTGATATCGATAAAGCGGAAATCAGTAAAATCAAACGTCCAGACATTGCTATCCATGCGGATGCGGGGCAGATTTTGGAGCTGTTGCTGCCATTAGTTGAGCGCAATGATCGTCAAGAGTGGGTTCAGCAAGTTAATGATCTGAAAAATAATTATCCGCTGAATTTAGCCAATGCGGATGATCCATTAGATCATTACGGTTTGGTATTAGCCACCGCGCGCGCCGCAGGGGAAGAGGCGATTGTTACAACGGATGTTGGGCAGCACCAAATGTGGGCGGCGCAAGCTTATCCATTATCACGCCCACGCCAGTGGTTAACATCCGGTGGCTTGGGTACGATGGGCTTTGGTTTACCGGCAGCAATTGGCGCGGCATTGGCTCACCCCGATAAAACCATCGTTTGTTTCTCTGGTGATGGTAGCTTGATGATGAATATTCAGGAACTGGCGACGGCGGCGGAGCATCAATTAAACATTAAGATAGTTTTAATGAACAACCAAGCACTGGGCATGGTTCATCAGCAGCAAGATCTGTTTTTTGAGAATCGTATCTTTGCAGCAGCTTACCCGTATCAGACCGACTTTATTAAAATTGCCTCTGGGTTTGGTTTTCAAACGTGCGATTTAAATAATGAATCCGACCCTGAAATGGCGCTGGAAGCGATTATGAACACTAAAGGACCTTGCTTAATTCATGCCCTGATTGATGTCAATCAGAAGGTATATCCAATGGTTCCTCCTGGTGCCGCTAATATTGATATGATCGGAGCGTAATTATGGTATTTGAACATCACCCAATCGCCTTAGAATTAATTGTTCGCAACCATCCGGGCGTCATGTCACATATTTGTGGGTTGTTTGCGCGTCGAGCCTTTAACGTGGATGGTATCCTATGTATGCCAATTAAAGATAAGGACGAAAGCCGAATTTGGTTATTAGTTCAGAAAGATGAGCGTTTATCGCAGATGGTCAACCAAGTTGAGAAATTGGAAGACGTCCGCGAAGTTCGTTTTAGCGATGACTTGCGTGTGTTTGAAACCATGCAGGATTATTTGCAGTAATTCTGAATGAATGTGGTCAGCCTACAAGGATTGTGGGCTGACTTATTAAACTCCATCACTCAAATGTGAATAGGTCATCACGACGGTGGCGTGTACATCCCCCTCAATACATAAGTAAGCGTGAGGAAAGTCTCCGCTGAAAGCGTAAAAATCTCCAGCCTCAAGAACGACATTTTGCTCATCTTCTAAGCGCAGCATAAGGGAGCCCGCGTGTACCATAATGTGTTCATGGGTGCCAACCATATGCGCGGGGCTGTTAATAATTGCGCCTCGTTTCATACTGAGTTGCCAAATTTCAGAGACGTTTCCCATACTGATACGGAATTTAAATTGCTCTAAATAATCGCCTTCAAGCTGTGTGGCCTTCACCAAATAGGGATAAGATTCATTTTGGCGTGTAAATAAGTCACTGAGCGGAAAACGTAGCGCAGCTGCAATGGACTCTAAGGTGTCGATGCGCGGGTTTGAATCCCCTGATTCCAACTTAGAAAGAGCGGCTTTGGAGATCCCTGATAAGTGGGAAAGCTCACTCAGAGAAAGGTTTCTCGCCTGACGCAACAGACGTACTTTCTGGCCAATTTTTATATTTATTTTATTTTCCACGACACTGTCTTCCACAATATTATTTTTATAAATTCTCATTTCTGCTGCCAATTCTAACATCTTAAATATGAAATGTCAGAAACACGATATT
>NZ_JAERJY010000219.1:0-3337 GCF_018257375.1 Providencia sp. JGM181
ATTATTTATGTATACACAATAATCCCGTTAAAAGGGTGATTTAGTGGAGATAAATGATGAACCAAATGACTGCTATCCAAACATTCGATAACTTAAATGAAAAGGGAAAAAATATTTTTCTCTCTCGTGATTTGGAAATGATTTTTCCCAACGAGTCGCCAAAAACATTGCAAAAATCCATCGATAGGCTTGTCACTTCAAATATACTAAAACGAGCCGCAAAAGGCGTTTATACCTACGTTAGAGGGTCTTTAGGCCCTTATCCTTTAGAAAGCCTAGCGGTGAATATTCGTAGGGGGGAATATAATTACATTAGTTTGGAATCTGCATTGTCCCAATACGGCGTTATTTCCCAAATTCCAATGGATCGGTTGACTATCATGTCGACGGGACGTTCTGGGGAATTTGTTACCCCTTGGGGCGTGATTGAAGTAACTCATACGAGTAAAACACCATCAAAAATTATTAGTAGCACTCTTGAAGGACGAGGTCCTTTGAGAATCGCTAAGAAAGAAACGGCACTGCGTGATTTATTAAGGGTGGGAAGGAATACTCACTTGATTCAAAAGGAGGAGATATAAGATGGCAAGTCTGGTTGATTTTAACAAGTTAGTCGATGAAATAATGAGTGAAAACGGTTTTTCTACTAATAGACCTGTCGTAGAAAAAGAGTTACTGCATTACGATATTTTGTATGCTTTATCTTCTGCAGGTTTATTAAAAAAAATAACGTTTCAAGGCGGTACGCTGCTGCGCCTATGTCATGGCTCCAACCGATTTAGCGAAGATTTAGACTTTGCTGGTGGACATAATTTTTGTTCTGCTGATATGCAGGAAATAAAGAGCTGCATAGAAAAATACGTTGGGCATCGGTATGGCTTAGAAGTGGTTGTCAAAGAGCCAAGTGAATTGCGTAAAGAGCCTGAATATGCGGATGTAAAAATCGATAAATGGCAAATTTCGGTGACAACAAGTGCTGAAAGAAAAGATTTGCCAAAGCAACGAATTAAGATTGAAATTGCGAATATTCCAGCCTATACACGAGCATTACGTTCCCTTCAAAGAAACTACCCACAGTTACCTGATGGATATTCTGATTTACTTATTCAGGCGGAAGAACTCTCCGAAGTTATGGCGGATAAATTGATTTCCTTCCCTGCAACAATGGCTCGCATTCGATACCGTGATATGTGGGACTTAGTTTGGCTGCATCAGCAAGGCGTGAAACCAAATGCGCAGTTAGCCATGAAAAAAACAGTTGACTATAAAATAGATAATGAGTTTAAAACGCTATTACAAAGTCGGATTGAATCATTGCCAGAATTGGTACAATCGAAAGAATTTAATGATGAAATAAAACGATTTTTACCGTTAGAGGTTGTTGAGAGAACATTAAATAACCAAGATTTTTTATTATATTTAGAAACAACGTTGTATGAGTTAATGAAATCTGTGCAATCTGACATGTATGGGGATAGGCGGGAAAGGCAGAGTAATCCTTTTAGCATGTAGGACGGCATAAAAAAGCCAGCCGCAAAGCGACTGGCTTCATGTTTGAATGACGAGAACTTAATTGACGCTGGTTTTCAGCACTGCCGCAGGGTTACGTTCTTCTTCAGCGGTACGAGTCCAACCTTTGTATGACAGTGGGATAAACGCCACGGCAACAGCTAACAAGGAAACCCCTGCTACATAGTAGGCTGGCGCCATATGGGATTGCTGTAACCATGCACCGGTTAAGATTGGGGTCAACCCGCCAAATACGGCGTATGCCAAGTTGTACGCAAAGGATAAGCCAGAGAAACGAATTTCTGGTGGAAACGCGCGAGTACTGATGATTGGCGTTGTCGCAATCGCTCCTACGAAGAAGCCCATTAACGCGTAATTAAATGTTAAGGTATTCGCCGAAATATCCGATGACAGCGATGAATAGAAGTAGATAGCGGTGACCGCTAATCCGCCCCAAGACAATGTCATCGACGTACGTGTTCCCGTTTTATCTCCTAACCATCCCCAGAAAATACAGCCTAAGGTTAAGGTCAACGTTGCTGCGCAGTTGGCTTGTAAAGCAATATTACGATCGATGCCATAAATACCTTTTAATACCACGTCAGGGGTCATCAAAATGGTGACAACGATAGCGGTAGACAGCGACCACGTCAGTGCTGCAGTGATCATGCAAGCTTGTTTATGGGATTTAACCACGGTTTTTACTGGTAACTCTTTGGTTAATGCTTTTTTAGCTGCCATCTCTTTGAAAATTGGGGTCTCTTGTAAGAAGCGACGCAAATAGACAGAGATAAAACCAAAGATACCCCCTAAGATAAACGGAATACGCCACGCAAAATCATGCACTTCTTGGGTGGTATAAGAACGCTCAATGATAATCGCGACGATAGATCCTAATAAAATTCCACCAGTGATCCCTGAGGTTAATGTTCCTACGCCTAAACCATAACGTTGTTTTGGAGTATGTTCGGCAATAAACACCCATGCACCAGGCATTTCACCGCCGATAGCAGCACCTTGCATGATACGCATTAATAACAGTAACAGTGGTGCAGCGGCACCAATGGTCTCAAATGTTGGCAAGAAACCAATAATAAAAGTTGGGAATGCCATTAAGAAAATACTTAAGGTAAACATTTTCTTACGACCGATTTTATCGCCAAAGTGGGCCATGATAATGCCGCCCAATGGGCGAGCAAGATAACCCGCAGCAAACAGACCCAGCGTCGCCATTAATGCGAGAAATTCATTATCGCCCGGAAAAAATAGCTGGGAGATAATTTTCGCGTAAAAAACGAAAATAACGAAATCATAAAATTCTAATGTGCCACCTAAAGAGGATAAGCCCAATGTTTTATAATCTTCTTTGCCTAACGGTCTGGCCGCAGGCTGGCTGGTTGTTTGCGATGTCATAATTCTGTCCTTCTAAATACACAACATTTCAATATTAGCGCGATGAGGTTATTTGTAATAATAGGTACGTTAAATAGCGAAGTAATTAATATTATTTGGCAAAGGATATGAGAGATAAAACGAGGGAAAATAAACCAAGGTAATACTCTGTATCTCTAACGTACCTTCATTTATAGCAGAAAGTTTCATATTCTGTAAACCGCCACCTTGAAAACAAGCATAAGATTCTATTTAGTTAAAAAAGGTCAAATGACTACTCTAAATGATAATTGAATGTCACGATATGATATTAATAAACTAGCAATTACAGACGATTGTATATTTTGAGATATAAAATAATGGCAAAAAAGCAATAAATATAATGGTACTCATTTATTAAGTGTGAAATTAAATAGAGTAAATAACAGGTATAGAT
>NZ_JAERJY010000021.1:0-33124 GCF_018257375.1 Providencia sp. JGM181
TATGAATATTAACTCTGCTTTAGTTATTATTAAATCGCTTGTTAGATTAATAAATCTTTTCGATTCAAAGGGGTAGACCATAATTGTATTTTCCCGCATTATGTATGGCATACATTGTTCGCCATCAGAGGAAAATCATATGTCCAACACCCCTGCATCCCCTTATATCATGTACGGAATTAAAAACTGCGATACCATAAAGAAAGCTCGCCGTTACTTAGACGATAACAAAGTCAGCTACCAATTCCATGATTACCGCGTTGATGGCATCACTGATGAACTCCTCTCTACATTTTTGCAACACATCGATTGGGAAACCTTAGTCAATAAACGCGGTACAACTTGGCGCAAACTCAGCGATGAAGAGAAAAATGCAGTTGTTGATGCCGATAGCGCAAAAAAAGTCTTACTGGCTGAACCTGCGATGATCAAGCGCCCTGTTCTTGTTTCTGCTAATGGTCATTATCTTGTCGGGTTTAACGCCGATGATTACCAAAAATTCACAAAATAAAGGTGACTCAATGAACTGCCCTGTCATTGAACTTGCAAAACAACTTATCGCCCGTCCCTCTATCAGCCCAGATGATCAAGGTTGCCAAGATTTACTCATCGAACGTTTGAATAAAATCGGCTTTACGGTAGAAAAAATGCCATTTGGGGATACTCTCAATTTTTGGGCTCACCGTGGTGATAATGGCAAAACCCTCGCCTTTGCGGGTCATACCGATGTTGTCCCTGCTGGCGACCACAGTAAATGGCAGACTCCGCCATTTACGCCGACAATTATCAACCAGCATTTATACGGTCGTGGCGCTGCCGACATGAAAGGTTCTATTGCCGCCATGGTCGTTGCCGCTGAGCGTTTTGTAGAAAAACACCCAGCTCATACTGGTCGCCTCGCGTTTTTAATTACCTCCGATGAAGAAGCCAAAGCCACTCACGGCACCGTAAAAGTGGTGGAGACGTTACAAGCCCGTCATGAGCCAGTCGACTACTGCTTAGTAGGGGAACCGTCCAGCCAGTCTGCGCTTGGTGACATCATTAAGAATGGTCGTCGCGGCTCTATCACCGCACACTTAACTATTTTGGGTACCCAAGGGCATGTTGCCTATCCACATCTGGCGGATAACCCTGTACACCGTGCAACGGGCTTCCTTCAAGAGTTAGTCTCCACTAAATGGGATGATGGCAACCAATATTTCCCAGCCACCAGCATGCAAATCGCCAATATCAATGCAGGTACAGGCGCCGATAACGTCATTCCCGGTGAACTAAAAGTACAATTTAATTTCCGTTTTAGCACCGAACTGACTGATACCGTGATCCGTGAACGTGTGGCTGACATGTTAGAGCGCCACGGGCTGAATTATCATTTAGATTGGTTCTTATCAGGTCAGCCATTCTTGACGGGCGACAGCGAATTAGTGAGTGCAACGGTGCAAGCCATCCAAGAAGTCACGGGGCGCGCCACTACCTTATCTACCAGCGGCGGCACCTCTGACGGACGTTTTATCGCTCAAATGGGTACCCATGTTATCGAGCTAGGTCCATTAAATGCGACGATCCATAAAGTGGATGAGTGCGTTAGCGTCGATGATTTACAACAGCTCGCCGTAATCTACGAACGTATCATGGAGCTACTATTACTATGACTCTCTCCATCGAGATGTTAACCGGGCGCTCCACCGACCATTTAGTGACTTTGGGCGGTAATCACCGCCTACAGTTTAATACCACTAAAGCGTTTCTTGCCATGCAGCAAGCCGCCGCGCGCGCAGGGTTTAAACTACAATCCGCCAGTGCTTTTCGTGATTTTGCTCGTCAGCAGATCATTTGGAATGAAAAATTTGCAGGTAAACGCCCTGTTCTTGATACCCATAGCCAGCCGTTAGATATTTCAACATTATCGGCAGGCGAATTGTGTGAGGCAATCTTGCATTGGTCTGCACTACCAGGGGCGAGCCGTCATCACTGGGGGACAGAGATCGATGTTTACGACCCGCTACGTATTCCTGCTGGGCAAACCCTGCAATTAGAACCGTGGGAATATCAAGAAGGGGGATATTTTTCTGAGCTTAATCACTGGTTAACCGACAATATGGCGACCTTTGATTTTTACCGCCCTTTCACCGCGACCAATGCAGGTGTAGCGGAAGAACCTTGGCATATTAGTTATTGGCCGTTATCCCATGAAGCTGAACAGCTATTGACGCCAGAAATTGTTAGACAGGTGCTCACCGAAGAAGATATTAGTGGAAAACCCTGGTTATTAGATAACCTTGAGTATGTTTTCAACCGCTATATTAAAGTGCCTGAATGATTTATCTGTCACTCAGTTTCTCGCTGAGTGACAGCTTTTCCCATCACGCCATCATAAATCTGCGTTATTCTGATCCGAATTTGATACATCCACGACAGGCAAGCGGTACATAAAAATCAGTAACCAGCACATTCCTAAAAATAACCCGATTTTTAGCCAGCCATAGCTGACCACCCAAATCGAAAAGGCAAACGTAATAACGATTAACGTCATGGCTTTCGGTTTTACACCTTTTGGTAGTGCGCGATGCGCTTGCCAGTGACGTAAATACCCGCCAAACCATGAACGATATAGCAACCAGTAATGAAAACGTGGTGAGGAACGCGAAAAACACCATGCCGCTAATAATAAAAAACAGGTTGTTGGCATGACGGGTAAAATAGCGCCAAGAAAAGCTAAGCCAACAGCAATCCATCCTACTGTAATGAATATGATTTTCTTTATATTCACTCAGGCTCTCCCGTTACAACAAAAAACATGGTTAAATGACCCCACTAAAACCTACCAACTGCGTCATGTGGGCAGGGCTACACATTATTATGATTAAAATAAGAAGGCAAATATGCATTGGTTAGCCGATTACTGGTGGATCATCCTACTGTTATTAGTCGGGGTCATTTGGAATTCAGTAAAAGAAATGATGCGACTCGACCCCAAAAAGTATTTAGATGACAAACCTGAAATTCCACCTCACAAAGATAATAATCACCTCTGGGATGATGAAGATGACGACTGGCCTAAAGACAAAAAACGCTAATTTGTTGCCTTAAACTTTTCACCTCTTCAGGGTAATAGACATTCAGCCACTGCGCGACTTCGGCTCTTGCGCGTTTTAACCACTGTTTTTGCCCTACTAACCCGAGTTGCCCAGCAATATGTTCAACAGATTGCCCTTGATGAAAATAAGCCCCAAGGGCAGAACCTGTGATTTCAGCCGAATGTTGTTGCTGTAAAATCGCTAAAAAACGCTGTAATGACGGCTCACTGGCGGCTAACGAACGATGGTAGTCGCTAAAGCCGACCAATTCTAGCCAATCTCCAGCGTCAAGATGCTGTTCAAATGTGCTTTTCAGACTAAATTCATTAAGATCATGACGCCAGAATAGGTCTCGTTCTAATCTCTGTTGCCCTAAATAGCAAATTGACTGAGCTTCTGCGGATAATGGCAATATCGCCATTGCCGTAAAACAGCCGCTACTCGCCTCAACATGCCGCCCAATTCGCACGATCTGGAATCCTGATGATTGCCAAAAAGCCAATAATTCTGGGGTTAAACCAAAGCTGACCGATAGGAAGTCTAAACCGTCCTGAATGCCTTGCTCGATTTGCGATTCTAATAACCGGTAACCAATTTTTTGGCGACGATATCCAGCATTTACAGCGATACGCATCACTCGTCGAGAACGTAATCTCGGGGCTTGAGGGAAATAGCAATGTGCTGCGAGGGATTGAGCAACCAGATTTCCCCGTGGACGCCGCTGTCCTGCCCAAATTTGCCAGCTCAGTTTTTCATCTAAATCCCCTTCATCCACCATCCATACTGCGCCAATAACATCCTGATTATGATGGCTTGCGACAGCAAAGTGCTGATGCTGTGCATCCAATAATCGACGTAAATCCAACGGCGAGGTCCGATAATGTGCCGCGGTCAATAGACCATAAAATGCGTGAAGTTGTTTAAGATCATGAGCCAGTAGCTGCTGGCTAAGTGACTTGAGAATAATCGGCTCTGACACAACATTCACCGATATAGCGCTTTCCAATAATAAACTTTGGTTAATCACTCTTTCGAGCGGGTCATGTTCTGCAAAGCGAATCGGTTGAGTGAGCGATAACGAGGTGAAATTTTCGAGGCTATCACAAAATTTCATCATAAACCCACGCCCCGAACCTTCATAACCTTCCACCGTCGTGGTCATGAGTACCCGAGGGAAAAAGGCGATAATCTGCCGCAAAATATGGGATGGAATAGCAGCAGCTTCATCAATAATTAACCAATCAGCATCAATCTTTTGTCCTGATTGGCAATAGTGCAAAAGCGCATCAGGCGCCCAAAATTTAAGTTCATGCTCTGCATATTCGGCAATGACGCCGGTGGTCACTTTGGCCGGCGCACAACACCAACACACACCTTTCCACTCCTTGATCAGCATCCCTGCTACGGTGGACTTGCCTCGCCCGCGAGGGGCTATCAATCCCCATACTCCATTTTTCGCAGACAGCAATTGTCCAAGCGCATCTTGCTGCTGTTGGGTTGGCTGACCATTGGGTGCTATCCATTTGGGGTGATCGGGTAGCAAATTCAGTACGCCAGGTTGATTTTCCTCCTCTCGCTGTTGATCAACAAACAGTACATCAGGGAGATTCTGGAAAGTGCGTTGTAAATGATGGACAAAATTCGGTGTGGGAATTTCACCAAATTGCTCATTCCATCTCACACTATCCGCATCATTTTGCTGCGCCCACAGAGATTGGGGTGGAGTGCAAAGCACCAATAAACTTCCTGCTTTTAGGGTTCCCGCTAAGATAGCCAACGCTTCGCTATGCAACCCTTTACGCGCATCAAAAATACCATGAACAAATTCGCGTCCAAGCAATAGTTGGGCTTTTTCTGGTTGAATACTATTGGGTAATTCTGGTGAGAGACAGAGCCAATCCCCCGCTAAGAAGCCTTGATACTCTTGAAGCTGAGTTGTGACCCATTCATGCTCCCCAGATAACACCAGCAAGCGGCGAAAACCGATATGATGTAGTTGCTCAACAATCGCTTGTAATGAATTTTTCATCGCCAAGATTACGATTTACCAATAAGTAATGACAGAATCCCAGCAGCGATCAATGGTCCAACCGGAACCCCTCGGAATAAGGCAACACCAATCACCGTACCCACCAATAGCCCTGCCACCGTCGAAGGCTGGCTCCCCATCAGCGCTACACCTCGGCTACCTAGCCAAGAAACCAATATGCCAATCACTATTGCCAATAATGATTTCCAATTCAAAAAGGAGCTTAATACATCATTTGCTGAGATTTTTCCGCTCGCAATTGGCGCCATAACACCTATCGTCAAGATTAAAATCCCGATGGTTAACCCATATTTTTCGACCCAAGGGAAGAAATTATTCAGCGGCGTGATCCGCACTACCAGCAAAAATAGCATGGCTAACGTCACTGTCATGTTGTGGCTGATAATGCCTAATCCTGCCAATACCAGCAAAATGATCAGTGTAGGATCCACTTGGCTCATAATTTTTCCCCTGTAAAAATAAATGCATTGCGGCAACACAGTTCCACCGCGTCAATTGAGAGAGTATGTTATTGATCTCGCGTTGAAGAGGCAAATCATCCTTCACCTTCAAACGCTATTTTCTGTAGTCTATCTGAAAAAAGTTTATCTTAGAAAATAGGTTTCCCTTCATTCATGGAACCCTAATAAAACTTAAGTTAAATAATCAGAATATTCGATACTCCCCATTGTTTTTTCACCCACTATTCCGACCTTCTTGATCAATATTTTCTAAGATACAGAGTGTTTCACTAAAAAAAACCAAAAAAAATCCCTTTCCCAGACAGCAAGTTATCTATTCGTATAATAGATTGCCGTAATCTATAAACACGATTCACTAGGATCTCGGCTATGTCTCACGATTTAACCACTTATTCAAACGCTCGCTTTATCGCACTGCGTCTACGTCCAGGGGAAGATATCATTCTTACCTTACGTGAACAGGTCAAACATCATCAGTTGCAAGCCGCATTTATTGCTGGCTGCGTGGGTAGCTTGACCGATGTTGCCTTGCGTTTTGCTGGGCAAGAAAATACCCATCTTACCTCAGGTAAGTTTGAAATTGTGTCACTGATAGGCACCCTTGATGCTCAGGGTGAACATCTGCATTTGGCGGTTTCCGATGAAAACGGGCAAATGAGTGGTGGACATATGATGCCGGGTTGCACCGTCAGAACTACCCTCGAATTGATTATTGGCGAACTGGAAAACAAAACCTTTACCCGTGAGCCTTGCGCGCTCTCAGGATATGAAGAATTGGTCATCACTTCTCGTTAATTTTTGTTCTATTTTGATTTCATTCTAGCTTTAATTTACAACTTATTAGGGATATTTAATTCATGGCAAACTCGTCAATCATTTCCAGCCGAACATTGGCTTTAATTGTTTTTTCGATTGCAATCAACATGGTAGTTGGGCAATTAAGTTCCATGTTAAAACTGCCTATCTTCCTTGATTCTATCGGCACGATTATCTGTGCGCTGCTCGCGGGTCCTTGGGCGGCTATCTTTAGTGGCTTAGCGACTAACTTACTTTGGGGCCTTTTAACAGGCCCTATCGCGGCGGCATTTGCCCCAGTCGCGATGATGATCGGCTTAAGTGCGGGTTTGCTGGCACGTGCTGGCGGTTTTCGTACTCTACCACGCGTTATTTTATCGGGCGTGCTGATCACTATCGCACTGATGATTGTCGCAGTACCTATTCGTACCTATTTATTTGCGGGTACTACCGGTAGTGGCGCAGACTTTTTTGTGGCTTATTTCCATGCTGTCGGTGAAAACTTATTAGAGTCTGTGGCTATCACTGTTTTAGGCGCCAATATTGCGGATAAGATAATTTCAGCCATTGTGGCTTGGTTGCTTGTCCGCCGTTTACCTGAGCGCGTTCAGCGTACTTTCCCGAATATGGCTAAAGTTCGCTAGGGGTTAGGATGCACCCTTTTACTTCATTGACCTTATGGTTCTGGTTTAGCGCTAGCACATTGATGCTACCGCTAGGCTGGGGATTAGTTATCGTTGCTTTCGCTACCCTTGCCGCAGTCATCTTGCGCTCAGCATCATTCCATCGCTGGAAATTTATCGCGGGAATAATGTTACCAATGGCGGTAGGACTTTGGCTAATCCACGGAGGGTGGCTAAGTGAATTATTAACAGGCTCACCGCCACAAGCCCTTCAGCAGCAAAAAGCCATGGCTTTATGGCTGCGTCTGCTCGCCATCATTAGTGCCTCTCAGTTATGGCTACAGTATGTTCCCACTGAACGGTTTATCCGAGCGCTATTTGCCAGTCGCCTCCCGGCCAGCTTTGCCTATGTGCTTGCGGGTCCACTTTTACTTGTTGAACAACTTCGTCAGCAGCTTGCCACGATTCGTGAGGCTCAGCTTGCCCGAGGGGTTCCCTTAGATGGCCACTTTTGGCAACGATTAACGACGTTACCCGCCCTATTGCTTCCCCTGGCGAGCCAAGCACTCAGTGAGCTAACTGTCCGCGGTGCTGCCCTTGATATGCGAGGTTTTCGCTACACTCGCCATCGCACCACATTGAATAAACCTGCGGATAGCCGCCTTCAATATGCATTGCGTCTTGGCTTATTAGCACTAATCGTGATTGAAGCAGGGGTGGCGCTATGTTGGTAAACATGACGGAAAATAGGGCGGTAAATCTACAGCAATTAACATTTACGCCTCAAAACAGCGAGAAGCCTATTCTGTCAGAGATTAACCTAGCCCTATCACACGGAAATTGGCATTGTGTGTTAGGTGGAAATGGCAGCGGCAAAACCACATTAGCCCAACTATTAGCGGGTTGGTTGCCGGATCAGTTAACCGGAAATATCACGGGTAATGGCATGATCCTTGCTCAACCATTAGGGGAGCAATCGTTAGTTGAACTCTCTATTGAGCGTCAACTCGTGCAACAATCTCCGCAGTTACAACTCTCTGGCTGTACGTTTACCGTTGAGCAAGAAGTAGCTTTTGGTCCCGAAAATTTAGGGCTTCCGCCTGAAGAAATCGTTCAACGGGTTGAACAGGCTCTTGAGTTAACATTCAGCCAAAATTTACGCACTCGTCACCCTGCAACACTCTCTGGCGGAGAAGCTCAGCGCATTGTATTGGCGAGTGCTCTTGCTATGCAACCACGATTATTACTCTTGGATGAAGCCTTTAGCCGCTTAACGCCCGCAGCCACACATCGATTACTCATTCAGTTAAAAAATTACAGTGAACAAACCGGCTGTTGTGTCATTTTGTTCGAACGGCATTTACTGCCAGCTCTGCATTTTTGCGAAGATTTTTCGTTACTGGAACAAGGCAGTATTACTGCTCAAGGGAATATTGACGCCATATTTTTACCCGCACAGCAGACAATCAATATGCCCGATGCATGGCGTGTTGTCGGGAAATTAATGGAGCGTGGTAGTTGGCACTCCCCGGTGCCTCGCAATGAACAACAACTGATTCAAGGCATTGAGGCGTGTTATGCTGCAAATTAATCAATTAAGCTTTCAATACGCCCCGAAAATCGCATATGCCATTGAGGCTCTCACACTGACAATTCACTCTGGGGAATGGGTGGCATTGGTGGGAGACAATGGCGCAGGCAAATCCACCTTATTGCGTTTAATGGCCGGTTTATTGCCACCTTCTACTGGGGAAGTCAATTTTAATCAACAATCTATCAGTGGATTGAAAGCAGCAAAACGCGCTCAGCAGATTGGAATTTTATTCCAAGAAGCGGAAAAGCAGATTTTTCACAGCACGGTGAAAGATGAAATTATGTTTGGATTACGCCGCCTAAAATTATCCTCATCGGATATCGCTGAAAAATTAAAGCGAGCTTTAACACTCTGCCATTTAACAGATGTTGCGGATAAACACCCGCTTGATTTACATTCTGCTCAGCGGCGCATGGTCGCAGTGGCCTGTTTAACCGCTATTCAGCCTAAATTACTGCTGTTAGATGAGCCAAGCCGTGATTTCGATACACAGTGGTTAGGGTATTTTGAGCAATGGCTCGATTATCAAAAACAATTGGGGGCTACGGTTGTCACGATCAGTCATGATTTGGATTTTGTGGCTCGCCATTTTGCGCGTGCGCTACATTTATCCCAAGGTCGCTTAGTGGCAGATGGTAATATTGAGACGGTATTACGCCACTCTGAGTTACAGCCAAATTCTGTTTTACCTTCCCCAACTTTGCATTCTCTCAGCCATCAGTTGAACCTACCTATCGAAAACCAAGCTGAGCGTTGGGTTCAGCAATTTCTGGCTCAGTCATGATTTGAAGACAAAAAAATAGCCTGCGGTTGGCAGGCTATCATTCTTCATATTAGCGAAGTTTTAGAAACTTAATCGAGTTTAACGCCGATACGACGAGCAACTTCTTCATAAGCTTCAATCAAGCCACCAAGGCTTTGACGGAAACGGTCTTTGTCCATTTTGTTCAGGGTTTCTTTATCCCACAAACGGCTACCGTCTGGAGAGAATTCATCACCCAGCACAACTTCACCTTTAAATAGACCAAACTCAAGTTTGAAATCGACTAAGATAAGACCTGCGTCCGCAAAAATCTTGCTTAAAACATCGTTCGCTTTGTAGCTCAGTTCGCGCATTTTCGCTAAGTTTTCTTTGCTCACCCAACCAAACGTTTCGCAGTAAGACTCGTTCACCATTGGGTCATGCTTAGCGTCATCTTTCAGGAATAAGTCGAACAGAGGCGGGTTTAAAATCATCCCTTCTTCAACCCCAAGGCGCTTAACCAGAGAGCCTGCCGCACGGTTACGGATAACGCATTCAACCGGCACCATATCCAGTTTTTTAACCAATGCTTCAGTGTCAGATAATAAGGCTTCCATCTGTGTAGGAATGCCTGCTTCTTGCAACTTAGTCATGATGAAATGGTTAAATTTGTTATTAACCATTCCCTTACGGTCAAACTGTTCGATACGCTCGCCATCGAGTGCTGATGTATCATTACGGAACTCCAGAACTAATAAATCTGGATCCTCTGTGGTATAGACCGTTTTTGCCTTGCCACGATACAACTCAGCTTTCTTTTGCATCTTAAACACTCCAGGGATGTGATTACACTCAATAGAAATCAACCTGCACAGCAGATTCAGATAAGTAACAGTAGAATAGATCGCTAAAAATAGCGGGTTCATTGTTAATTTTCTGCTCTGATTCAGTCAGTTACCCCAAAATCTTTGATACTGTGCTAACTAACTGATATTCAATATTTTATGATTAACTGCTAATTATGATAATAAAATTCTCGCGCATACGCAAACGATTACTTAGCTGCAAATACTGATTTTTTGTCCATTTGTTTCACCGAGAATTTAATGAAGGATAGATGTGCAGATGGGTAGTTAAAGTAATGGATGTTTGCTGATTACAATCAGTTTGTGGGTATATACGTCGATATCTCTACCCCAAAGTTGATTAATCCACTGACTAAAGAATTCAGCCTCAGTATGGATTTGCGTTAGTGGTCTGTCTTCGAGCGTGCCATCGGAAGCATAAATATAATAGCATTGATAAAATGCCCAAGAAATCATGATTTCCCAGAAGCGCTGTCCATCTCGGGTATGCTCTTCATCCGTTACCATGATGCTATGATTGTCGAGTAAATGAATGAAAAATATTCGAGGTAAATTGCCAATATTATTCCGATGTAGATGGGATATAGTGCGCCAAACTTTAATTTGCGTGCATGTGGTTTCACCAAAGACAATATCACTACGCAGTTTCAATTCGAGCAAATATATCGTTTCAGGCTCTTCACCAGTAGTCACCATCCTATATTGGCTTTTCTTACATGATTTCATTAATCGGTATCCTTGAGGTACCACATAATTTGGTAAATCAAAAACAGTAGCACCCTCCTCTAGAAAACTTCTTGTATGAGCAATATTATTTAATGAATTTAGTAAATTATCATTAAAGTTTGTTCCGGCAATTCTTCTTGGCATCGTTATATTATTCCTACTATCCATTGGTTTCGATGCGCTATTATCCATAACTTTTCTTTCACTGTTAGCCATTACAGCCTGAAGTTTATCCGAAAAAAAACGCCATCCCATAGGACGGCGTTTTCACTTGATAGAACAAATAAGTTAGCTATGTAAACTTATTTTTTAGTCGGTGCTTTACTGAAAGCGGCTTTCAGTGCAGCGACCATTTCATCATTCTGTTTCTGAGTTAATGGCACGCCTTTAGTGTTGATAAACTGTAGGCTACTACGGTTATTCAAATCACCCACTTGGACTTTATAGTCATCTTCAGGTACCGATGGGTCATCAATACCCAGCGCTTGCCACTCAGAGCTGCTCAAACCTTTGTAAGTCACCATGACGGAACCTGCTGAGCGGCTACGGTCACCCACTTTCATACCAACACTTTCTAATGCGTGAGGTAAACGCTCCCAAACTGCATCGTACGGTGCACGAACGATAACCACTGGTAAGCCAGTGTCATTGCTACCTGTTTGAACATCAATGATGCCATAGGCGCTTTGCAAGCTATTTTTGCTTGAGGTATCACGCAGTGTGTACAGAGCGTCGGTTAAATCGTTTAATAACAGTTTGTTATAGCGTTGAATTTCCGCTGCATCTGTTACCGTTTCATCACCTTGGCGTAAGCCTAAGTTAGTCACTGTTAATGCAATCATGCCATTTTCTGGCTGAACAGTGACTTTATGACGGCTCTCTAATGGGACGTTTTCGTCTGCACGATCCCATTTAATCCAGTCAGTTTCGATAGAGCGAGAACCATCGTTCTTCGTAGAGACTGGGATGCCACGCTGTTCTAAAATCATGGTCACTTGTGACCATAAAGCATTATTTTCAGGAGTATTATCTAGCAACAAACGGCTGGCTTCTGCGCTGTTTTCAGTGCGTGAACCTGCTAATTGTGAAATCGTCAGTACTGGTGGGCGAATATCTAACGCTTTCCCAACCGCCCCTGTTGAAGTGGTTTTAGGAATGTCATATTCACCATTAGTTGCTGGTAAAGTGATCCCCTGCGGCGCATTCAGCACTTTCAATGGCGCAGCATTAAGATATTCCTCATCACCACTAACCTGACGTTTATAGCGCTGATCGCTGGAGCAGGCTGCCAGTAACACGACAAGTGACAGGCCAGCAACCTTCATAACCTTCGATTTTTGCAATAATGTTGCCATTAAAATTCCCTAAATTTTACAGTAAACCCGCGAGTTTCAAGGCATCTTCAACCTTTTGCTGTCCAGATACAGTTAACGGTGTCATTGGTAACCGTAAAGTATCATCCGCAATAAGACCTAAACGATGACAAGCCCATTTCGCAGGGATTGGATTCGGCTCAACAAATAACTGATGATGAAGTCCCATCAGCTGTTTATTCAATTCACGGGCCTCAGTATATTTGCCCGCAAGCGCTAAGTCACACATTTTTACCATCTGCGCAGCCGCGACGTTGGACGTGACCGAAATGACGCCCTTTCCACCGAGTTGCATAAAATCAAGTGCGGTCGCATCATCGCCAGAAAGTAGAACAAAATGGTCATCAACCAACTCTTTGATTTGATGAACCCGTGCTAAGTTCCCTGTGGCTTCTTTAATAGCCACAATATTCGCCAATTTCGCCAAGCGGCCCACAGTTTCAGGTAATAAATCACATCCAGTGCGCGATGGTACATTATAGAGAACTTGTGGCAAGCTGGTGTTTTCTGAAATAGCTTTAAAATGCTGATATAAACCTTCTTGTGACGGTCTATTATAATAAGGCGTTACTGTTAGGCACGCAACTACACCACTGTTTTCAAACTCATTTGTTAGTGAAATCGCTTCTGCGGTCGCATTTGCACCTGTTCCCGCAATAATTGGGATACGTCCATCAGCTAACTCAAGCGTCGCTTTCACTACATCAACATGCTCTTTATGGTTTAATGTTGCTGATTCCCCCGTTGTTCCCACTGACACAATCGCAGAGGTTTTATTTGCGACATGGTAATCCACCAGCTGTTTCAAGCTTTTTCTATCAACGTTACCCGTTGAATCCATTGGTGTGATCACAGCAACAATACTGCCTTGTAAAAAGTCTTTGTAGTTTACGTTTTGATTAGCCATCGCAATACCCCCTAAATAGTGAGTTTCCATGTTACGTTTTCATTTCACAGAAGAAAACCACCCAAACGCAAGATTTTAATGAATTTTGTTAATGCCGATGACATTAACTTAAATAGAAGTAATAATTCAGCCATATTTGTCGCAAGAGTGAATCGCCCCACTTGGCAGATTCACAATTTTATGGTTTCCTTACCACCATCCTGAGTCAATATCATTGACCTAAATTTAGTCAAAATAAGGAAGATACTTTGCCTAAGACTGAACCGCAATTTCTTGTTATTACTGCGCTGGGAACAGATCGTCCGGGCATTGTGAATACAATTACACGCCTTGTCAGTGAATGTGATTGTAATATTGAGGATAGTCGACTCGCTATGTTTGGCGAGGAATTTACTTTTATAATGATGTTATCCGGCAGTTGGAATGCTATCACGCTTCTAGAAGCGATTTTACCGACTAAAGGGGCTGAGTTAGATTTGCTGATTGTTATGAAACGCACGCATAGTGTACAAAAAACCTACTATCCGTCTACTGTAACCGTGAATGTGATGGTCGACGATGCGCCGCGTATTATTGAACAATTTACCAATTTGTTTACCACTCAACAGTGCAACATCGCAGAATTAATTTCTAAAACACAGCCTGCAAATGATACACAACCGGCTCAATTGGAAATTCAAATTACAGCTCATGACCCACTGGATGATAATGGCATAATTATAAAGAATAAATTTCAACAACTATGTACAATGCTAAATGCCAAAGGCAACATCAGTATTGTTAACAACCCCAAAATGCAGAGTTAACGGAGATATATGTAATGAACCCATTGAAAGCCGGTGATAAGGCACCTCAATTTAGCCTTCCTGACCAAGATGGTGAAATCATCAATCTTTCTGATTTCCAGGGTCAACGCGTATTAGTTTACTTTTATCCTAAAGCGATGACGCCAGGCTGTACAGTTCAAGCATGTGGACTGCGTGATGAGATGGATACACTAAAAGCAAAAGGTGTCGAAGTTTTAGGTATTAGTACAGACAAACCAGAAAAATTGGCTCGTTTCGCTGAAAAAGAGTTATTAAACTTCACACTGTTATCCGATGAAGATCATCAAATTTGTGAACAATTTGGTGTGTGGGGTGAAAAACAATTTATGGGTAAAACTTATGACGGTATCCACCGCATTAGTTTCCTTGTCGATGCAAATGGCACCATCGAGCACGTATTTGACGATTTTAAAACCAGTAACCACCATGAAATCGTATTAGCGTACATCAACGCTCACGCATAATTACTGATACATAGTGACTAAAACCTAATCACTAAAAAGGGTTGCTAATTTAGCACCCCTTTTTTCTTACTGGCTCTTTTTTAGCCTTCTGTTTTTTCTGTTGTTTCACTATCACTCAAATCTTGTGGCCACGCGTTAATCACCGCTTTAATTAAAGTTGCAAGTGGGATAGCAAAAAATACGCCCCAGAATCCCCATAAACCACCAAAAACAACCACTGACAAAATAATCACTAATGGGTGTAAGTTCACCGCCTCAGAATACAACAGCGGTACGACAATGTTACTGTCTAGCCCTTGGATCACCAGATAAACAATAAACAGTGACCAGAACTCCGTACCAATACCCCATTGGAATAATGCGACTAAGACCACCGGAATGGTAGCTGCCACTGCACCGATATATGGGATCAAAACAGAAACACCAACCAACACAGATAACAGCACTGAGTAGCGCAGATCAAAATAGGCAAAACCAATGTAGGTACAGACGCCAACAATCACCATTTCCGTGACTTTACCACGCAGATAGTTAGTAATTTGCTGATTCATCTCTAGCCAAACTTTACTGACTAAAAGACGATTTTTCGGTAACAGTTTTAAAAAACTTTTGGTGATCTTTTCTTTATCTTTTAGTAAGAAAAACATCATTAACGGCACTAAAACCAGATAGACGGCTAACGTAAAAATACCAATTAATGAAGCGACTGACGCTTTTACCACAGACTCCGCAACAACTGACAACCTACTGCGCACATTATCTGCCATCATATCAATGATGCCAGCATCAACTAGTGCCGGATATTGTTCCGGTAATCGGCGAGCAAACTCGCTAAAGCGATTGACCATGTTAGGTAAATCCGCCACGAGGTTGATCCCTTGTTGCCACGCTGTTGGTGCAATAATTAAGATTACCATGGCACTTATTCCAGCAAACAAGGTCAAAATGATGCTAACCGCTAAAACGCGGGATAAACCAAGTCGTTGGAGTAAATGTGTTGGCCATTCAAGTAAATATGCTAAGACAATTGCGACTAATAATGGAGCCAGTATACTGCTGAAGAAAAAGATGACCAGAAAGCCAATAACCAGCAAACTAAACAACGCAACTGCTTGCGGGTCAGCAAAGCGCCGACGGTACCATTGTAAAAACATTTCTAACATTCATTGGCTCCTGGGAATGTAAAACAAAGACAGTTCCTAAATTAAAGAAAATTATACCGAATAACAGATTTTACGATAGCTTTTGCTATCATATCTCCCAATTAATTCGTGTTTTCTGTAGGTAATAAGTGAAGATATGCACTATGACTAAAAAACTGAAATATCCACTGCTCGCTATCCTGATGTCCGCACTTCTCCATGGTGCTGTATTACCTGCCTATAGTGCTGTTGAAGATACCCTACCCGATATCGGTACAACCGCGGGAGGCACTCTCAGCATTAACCAAGAAATCATTATGGGTGATGCCATTACTCGTCAAATCCGAGGAAGTACCCCTCTCATTTATGACCCATTACTAACCCAGTATGTGAATAAGCTGGGACAACGTTTAGTGACGAATGCCGATTCTGTCAAAACGCCATTTAAATTTTACCTGGTCAATAACCCGAATATTAACGCTTACGCCTATTTTGGCGGCAACGTGGTTCTTCACTCCGCACTATTTCGTTATAGCCAAAATGAGAGCCAGCTTGCTTCCGTTATGGCGCACGAAATCTCTCACGTGACACAGCGCCACCTCGCGCGAATGATGGAAGACCAGAAAGCCACAACACCGTTAGCTATCGCGGGGACCATTGGTTCTCTATTACTGGTGATGGCGAACCCGCAAGCCGGTTTTGCCGCATTAACGGGAACATTCGCGGGAATGCAGCAAGGGATGATCAGCTTTACACAAGCCAATGAGCAAGAAGCCGACCGCATTGGTCTACAAACATTGCGTCGTTCAGGGTTTGACCCTCATGCTATGGCTGACTTTATGCAAATCATGTCTGACCAAACCCGCTATATGTCTAAACCACCAGAAATTTTACTGACTCACCCCTTACCCGATAGCCGTTTAGCCGATGCCCGTAACCGTTCAAACCAATATCCGAAAGTCCATGCTCCATCCTCATTAGACTTTATGTTGGCACGCGTTCGTATTTTGTCGATGTATAGCCCTGCGGATCAACGCAATGCGCTGGACCAAATCATCGAAAACTACAGTAAAGGCAATGCTCAAGAGCAAATGGCAGCAAAGTACGGTAAAGCATTACTATTATCTCAAGATAAAAAATACAGCGAAGCGGGCGTGATTATTTCTGAATTATTAGCCAAGCAGCCGGATAACCCGTGGTTTATCGACTCCATGACCGATATCGATATTGAGCAAAAACAAGTTGGTAAAGCGGTTGCTCGCCTGCAAGATGCTTTGAAAAAAGCACCGAAAAATACGGTGTTTATTGTCAACTTAGCGAACGCATACGTCAGTAACGGGCAATATAAAGATGCCACTAATTTATTGAATAAATATACATTTGATTACCCAGACGACCCAATTGGCTGGGATCTGCTTGCCGAAGCCTCCGCAAAACTGGGGGATCGTAATGCAGAACTGGCGGCGTATGCCGAAGGTATGGCACTGCGCGGCAACTATGATACTGCCATCAATTATTTAAGCGAAGCGAGCCGTAAAAGCCGTTTAGGCAGTTATGAACAACAACGTTTTGATGCGCGAATCGATGAACTTACTCGATTAAAAGAGCGCGATAGCAACGCAAAACCGTAAGGAATAAAGATAATGACGGATTCAATTAAAATTTATCACAACCCTCGCTGCTCCAAGAGCCGTGAAACACTGGCTTTATTGCAAGAAAAAGGCATCACGCCGACGGTGGTTGAATATTTAACGACGCCACCTTCAATCGCTGAGATTGAAAAATTGCTGAAGATGCTTGGATTTACCGATGCGCGCCAATTAATGCGCACCAAAGAAGATATCTATAAAGAATTGAAATTAGCGGATAACAGCGTCACTCAAGCGCAGCTTATTCAAGCCATGCATGATAATCCAAAGTTAATTGAACGCCCGATTGTGGTGAAAGGTAAAAAAGCCAAGTTGGGTCGACCACCAGAGCAAGTGCTGGAAATTTTATAAGCAGGCTATTTGGCAGACAATAAATTGGCAGTCGATGGGCTGCCAATTTTTTATAATTTGAGAATGTCTTTAACGAAAGGAATAGTCATTTTACGCTGAGCGACAATCGAGGCGTGATCAAGCTTATTTAAGATATCAAATAAAGTGCCCATCTTTCTGTCTAACCGTTTTAATACAAACCGACAAACGTCTTCAGGCAATTCAAATCCACGAATACTGGCACGTAATTGCAGCGCACAAATTTTGTCTTCATCACTTAAAGGGTGCAGTTTATAAATTTGCCCCCAATCGAGACGAGAGGCTAAATCCGGCAACTTCAAGTCAATCTGGCGCGGTGGGCGATCCCCGGTGATCAGTAAACACGTTCGACCAATTTCTAAAATACGGTTATACAGATTGAAGATGGCCATTTCCCACTCTTCATCTCCCGCGATGCATTGAATATTATCAATACAGACCAGAGAAAGATGTTCCATACCTTCAAGCACATCAGGTACAAAGTAAGCGCGTTTATCCAGTGGCACATAACCCACAGCAACACCTTGCTCAGACAACTCAGCACATGCCGCATGCAGTAAATGACTCTTACCGCCCCCTTCTCTTGACCAGTAATAAATATAACTACCATGAGGCTGATTAATCGCCGTTTTGAGCGCAGAGAGTAATCCCTCATTTTCCCCTGCATAAAAACTGGCAAAGGTTTCATCATCAGGAAGAGAAAGTGGTAATGAGAGTTGAGATGGTGTATTCAGAAGCGCCTCTGATTGTGCAGTTCAATTAACGCCATTGAGTTTATCATAAATAACAAGAAGAGATGAACAGCCTGACGGTTAATTGCCGGAGCTTTAGCCACTCCGGCAATCTATTTTACTTAATCATGACTTATTTTTTATTTTCGTCTAAGACTTTCACTTCTGAAGTCACAAACTGTTTTTCTGGGCGAACAAAGGTAATAAAGCGAAATAACAGCGCCATCAGAATACCGACGATAGTCGCCAACGCCATTCCTTTCAGTTCAGCTTGACCAATGTGGATCACCGCGCCACTCACACCGATGATTAAAATCACTGAGGTTAAAATCAGGTTTTGGGGTTTGTTATAATCTACTTTTGAATCAATCAGAACACGAATACCCGAAGCACCGATTACGCCGTACAGTAACAGTGAAACACCGCCCATGACGGGTACTGGCACTAATTGAATCGCAGCCGCTAATTTGCCCACGCAAGAGAGTAAGATAGCGATAATTGCCGCACCACCAATGACCCACGTACTGTAGACCTTAGTAATCGCCATTACGCCGATGTTTTCACCATATGTCGTATTTGGTGTCGAGCCAAAGAAACCCGATAACACGGTAGAGAAACCGTTTGCGAACATGGAACGATGTAAGCCAGGGTTTTTCATTAAATCGCGCTCAACGATATTCGCGGTCACCACTAAGTGCCCAACGTGTTCCGCAATGACCACTAACGCCGCAGGCAGGATGGTTAAAATCGCAAACCACTCAAAACGCGGTGTATAGAAAGTCGGAATGGCAAACCATGGCGCTTCGATAACTGGCGTAAAGTCAACAATCCCCATAAAGTAGGAAAGTGCGTAACCTGAGAGGAAACCAATTAAGATTGGGATAATCGATAAGAATCCACGGAAAACCACAGCACACAAGATAGTGACTGACAATGTGGTGATCGAGATAATTAAGGTATTTGAATCAACCGCGGCGCCTTCTTTAGGTAATAAGCCCGCCATACCCGCTGCCGTTTGCGCTAATTCCAGACCGATAACCGCGACAATCGCCCCCATCGCTGCGGGTGGGAACATCACATTTATCCAACCGCGTCCTGCCACTTTGACAATCAATGCCACAATACAGAACAGCACCCCGCAGATAATAAACCCGCCAAGCGCTAACTCATACCCAAGAGGCAGTAAAATTAATACCGGAGAAATAAAGGCGAAGCTCGACCCTAAATAAGCCGGGATTTTTCCCTTACAGATAAATAAATACAGCAGCGTACCGATCCCGTTGAATAATAAAATCGTTGCCGGGTTCACGCCAAACAAAATAGGAACAATAACCGTTGCCCCAAACATGGCAAACAAATGTTGAAAGCTTAATGGAATGGTTTGTAGTAATGGTGGTCTTTCTTCAACACTTATCGTGCGGCGTGTCATGCTCGTCATCCTCTTATGCGTCGTGAATATTCTTTTTTTTATCAAAAAAAAGCCGACTCTTCAGTCGGCTTCATTATTATTTAGTACCAAATATCTTATCGCCCGCGTCTCCTAGACCCGGAACAATGTAACCTTCTTCATTTAAGTGTTGGTCAATTGAAGCCGTGTACAGTTCAACGTCTGGGTGCGCTGCTTCTAATGCAGCAATACCTTCCGGTGCAGCAACTAAAACTAAGACTTTAATTGAATTACAGCCGGATTTTTTCAGGAGGTCAATGGTGGCAATCATAGAACCACCGGTTGCTAACATTGGGTCTACAATTAGCGCCATGCGCTCATCAATGTTAGAAACTAATTTTTGGAAATAAGGGACAGGTTGTAACGTTTCTTCATCACGGTAAATACCCACTACACTGATACGTGCGCTTGGGATGCTTTCCAATACGCCGTTCATCATGCCAATACCCGCACGCAGGATAGGGACTACAGTGATTTTTTTACCTTTAATTTGTTCAATTTCTACAGGACCACACCAACCATCAATTGTTACTTTTTCAGTTTCTAGGTCAGCGGTCGCTTCATAAGTCAGTAGGCTACCAACCTCTGAGGCCAGTTCACGAAAGCGCTTAGTGCTTATGTCATGATCTCGCATCAGGCCGAGTTTATGTTTAACGAGAGGGTGTTTTACCTCAACGATCTTCATGGGTTTCTCCTACTTTTTTAAAACGTCACCGGACAAAAAAATCGCGGGATTATACCGCTTTTTCCCCTCAATGCCACTAGTATCATCTTGATTAAGGTCAAACAATCATCAATCAGGCGTTATTTGCTGAATTAGTATACACATAATATTTTTTATGTTGTAGGCAGCGAATAAAATCATGCGCTTTGCGTCACGACATCACTATTTATTGCATCAAATATTTCAGTCAGAAAGCTATCGCAAACGTTTGCGGAGCCTGATAGAATATCGGCAAATGAAGTTATCTTTTCCAAAATGCAATTGCCTTGGGGGCCGTAGTGACTGATAAAACCTCTCTCAGCTATAAAGATGCCGGTGTTGATATTGATGCAGGTAACGCATTGGTTGAACGTATCAAAGGTGTGGTGAAAGAGACTCGCCGTCCAGAAGTGATGGGAGGATTGGGAGGGTTCGGCGCACTGTGTGCCCTACCACAAAAATACCGTGAGCCTGTTTTAGTCTCAGGCACTGACGGTGTGGGAACTAAACTACGCCTCGCGATGGACTTAAAACGTCATGAATCCATCGGTATCGATTTAGTCGCTATGTGCGTTAACGATCTGATTGTCCAAGGTGCTGAGCCTCTGTTTTTCTTAGACTATTATGCAACCGGTAAGCTGGATGTGGATACCGCTGCAAGCGTTATCACGGGTATCGCAGAAGGCTGTAAGCAGTCTGGCTGTGCATTAGTCGGTGGTGAAACCGCTGAAATGCCGGGCATGTACCACGGCGAAGATTATGATGTTGCAGGCTTCTGTGTGGGTGTCGTTGAGCGCTCTGAAATTATTGATGGCACAAAAGTCAGTGCGGGCGACGCACTGATCGCGTTAGCCTCAAGCGGTCCTCACTCTAACGGTTACTCATTAGTGCGTAAAATTCTGGAAGTCAGCAAAACCAATCCAGAAACCACGCAATTGGCGGGCAAACCTCTTGCTGACCACCTGTTAGAACCAACCCGTATCTATGTTAAAAATGTCTTGGAATTGATCGCGAAAAACGACATTCATGCCATTGCACACATTACTGGCGGCGGCTTCTGGGAAAATATTCCTCGCGTTTTACCTGACAACACCCAAGCCATTATTGATGGCAACAGCTGGGAATGGCCTGCAGTATTCGAATGGCTGCAAAAAGCGGGTGATGTCACCACTCACGAAATGTATCGTACATTTAACTGCGGCGTCGGTATCATCATTGCTCTGCCACAAACCGAAGTTGAGTCCGCATTAAAACTGCTGACCGCATTAGGCGAAAATGCTTGGCAGATCGGGACAATTGGCGAATTACCTGCGGGTGAAGAGCAGGTTGTTATCCGCTAATGAAAAACATCGTTATTTTGATTTCCGGCAGCGGCAGTAATTTGCAATCAATGATTGATGCCTGCCAACGCCATGAAATCGATGGGCAAATCGTCGCGGTGATCAGTAATAAAAGTGATGCTTACGGCTTGGTTCGCGCACAAGAGGCTGGTATTCCAGCCCTTTGTGTTAGCTCAAAAGCGTTCACCGACCGCCAAGCCTACGATGTTGCACTATTAGACGCTATCGAGCAGTATCAACCGGATTTAGTGGTCTTGGCTGGGTTTATGCGTATTTTAACCCCTGAGTTTGTGAAATATTTCACAGGGAAAATGCTGAATATCCACCCTTCTTTACTGCCTAAATATCCGGGGTTACATACTCATCGACGTGCACTTGAGAACGGCGATAAAGAACACGGCACTTCCGTGCATTTTGTCACTGAAGAACTCGATGGTGGTCCGATTATTTTGCAAGGACATGTGCCTGTTTTACCGCAAGACACCGAAGACGATTTGGTTGAACGCGTTAAACTGCAAGAGCACCTGATTTACCCTCAAGTTATTGCATGGTTTGTTTCTGGTCGCCTCGTGATGCAAGACGGTAAAGCCCTGCTTGATGGCCAGCCGCTATCAGCGACAGGTTATCAAGCAAATTAATGCGCAGTTAGGTAAGTTTAAATGTATTCGCTCAGATTTGGTTGGCAGGTCTGAGCGAGTAATACAATCTCAGCCATTTGCCCTTTGTAAGAAATGTTTTGTCAGGCAACCCGAGAAGTAGTTTTGATCGGAAAGCGGGCGTCAGTGTGAAATAAACAGACACCCGATAATATTAATTCGAAAAATTATTTCACTCGTTTCCCTGTTTCATCTATAACCCTTTCACCATCCTCTTTAGTAAAAGAACCTTTCTGAGCTTCAGGTAGAATATCCAGCACAACTTCTGAGGGACGACAAAGACGTGTACCAAGCGACGTAATTACAATTGGTCGATTAATCAGAATAGGATGCTGAAGCATAAAATCAATCAACTGCTCATCAGAGAATTTGTCTTCATCAAGACCCAATTTCTCATAAGGTTCAACGTTTTTACGCAGCAATGCACGCACAGAAATTCCCATATCTGAAATTAGTTTAATAAGTTCATCGCGGGTTGGCGGCGCATCAAGATAGTAAATAATCGTTGGTTCATTACCGCTGTTACGTATCATCTCTAGTGTATTACGTGAAGTGCCGCAGGCTGGATTGTGATAAATAGTAATGTTGCTCATATCAATATCTCATTACAAAGTGATAGATAGCCGCCACGCTAGCGCGACCAGAGTAAAAAATAACACTGGTAGGGTCATGATAATGCCGGTACGGAAATAATACCCCCACGTGATTGTCATATTTTTCTGAGCCAGTACATGAAGCCATAACAGTGTAGCAAGACTGCCTATCGGGGTAATTTTGGGGCCTAAGTCGCAACCAATCACATTGGCGTAAATCATTGCCTCCTTGATGACACCAGTTGCAGCACTCCCGTCTATCGACAGCGCTCCAATCAGCACCGTCGGCATATTATTCATCATCGACGATAAGAAGGCGGTCAGGAAGCCAGTACCGAATGTCGCAGCCCATAAGCCTTTATCCGCCAGTATATTGAGTACGGAAGAAAGATAGTCAGTGAGTCCAGCATTACGTAGACCATAGACAACCAAATACATACCCAGAGAAAAAATCACGATCTGCCAAGGCGCACCACGAAGCACTTTCCCAGTATTAATGGCATCTCCCCTCTTGGCTACCACTAGCAATACCACTGCGCCAATAGCTGCTATCGCGCTGACAGGGATCCCCAGTGGCTCCAGAACAAAAAAACCAACTAGCAGGAACAGCAAAACAACCCAGCCAGCCCTAAACGTTGCAGGATCCTTAATCGCACTACTAGGAATTCTCAGCAAGGAAACGTCATATCTGGCAGGGATATCACGACGAAAGAAGAGATGCAGCATAACCAGCGTGGCAGCAATAGCCGCCAAATTCACAGGAACCATCACGGAAGCATACTGCGTAAAGCCCAGACCGAAGAAATCTGCTGAAACAATATTGACTAGGTTAGAGACAATCAGAGGTAAGCTAGCGGTATCAGCGATGAATCCTGCCGCCATGACAAATGCCAGTGTTGTTCCCTGACTGAACCCCAGAGCGAGTAACATTGCAATCACAATCGGTGTTAATATCAATGCAGCACCATCGTTTGCAAACAGTGCAGCAACCGCGGCGCCAAGCAGAACAATCCAGGTAAACAGCAGACGACCGCGCCCGTTTCCCCAGCGGGAAACATGCAATGCAGCCCATTCAAAGAAACCAGATTCATCTAGCAGCAAGCTGATGATGATGATCGCAATGAATGCTGCTGTAGCATTCCAGACGATATGCCAGACGACGGGAATATCATCAAATTGGATCACCCCCGTTCCCAAAGCAAGCACGGCTCCAATACTTGCACTCCAGCCAATACTGAGTCCTCTTGGTTGCCAGATGACTAGAACCAACGTCAGTATAAAGATGCTTCCAGCAAGAAACATTTCCAGACTCCTTTATATATGTTTATGCGCATATAATTAAACTTATCAGCAAGACGTACATGCGGATTTTTTCAAGCGTTCACGTATATCATCGCGCAAGCAGTGCCATGCCGTCGTTATTGTTTCACTCGCCCATGCGGGAATATGAGGTGAGAGACGATAGTGAATCCATTTACCTTCTCGACGATCTAGTACCAGCCCAGCCTCACGCAGGATAGCCATATGGCGAGAAATTTTAGGCTGTGATTCAGTAGTAACCACACATATATCGCATACGCACAGTTCACCCGATTCCCGGAGAAGCATAACAATGGTGAGACGAGTTTCATCCGATAAGATTTTAAAAAGCTGAACAGGTTGTAGCATTGTTTACTCCGTTTAGCACGCCAAACACATATGGCATACCATATGTGTTTATTTTGAAATCATCAAAACATCTCGTAGGAGCAAACGTAATTATGGCTTGGTTCTGCGCATAAAGTGAGCACGTAAAGCGAATGACAAGACCTTGCTTTTCAACCCCCTGAAAATACGATGGTATTGTCTGATCGATACATGAAACGATAATGTGGAAAAATCAAATACACCTTTAAAGAAAACCGACTTAATTTAGCGTTTTTATTTCTATAACCTATAAAGACTACAGAAACTCAACCGGGTAATAAAAATTCGGTATATTTTTTATTGTGCGTTAATAAGAACGCGGAGAGAAAATGATTCTAATCTTTACTATGTTTATGTTTTCCTTAACGATGTCAATTTCACCAGGTCCTGTCAATATGGTCATTGTCTCTTCAGCGGCAAGCCATGGCGTTAGAAGAACTCTCCCATTTGTTTCAGGCGCCACAATCGGATTTACGTTATTACTTATATTTATCGGATTTGGTTTCTACACAGTCATCGATAAGCATCCACTGTTCCTCAAATACCTCAATATTACTGGATCAGCGTTTATAATATATATCGGTTATAAAATTGCCTCATCTCAGCCTGAGTTAACTTTGAATAAAGTTGATATCCCAAGTTTTACCCACGGTTTTTTGCTTCAATGGCTCAATCCAAAAGCTTGGATAGCTTGCGCTTCAGGGATTGCCTTGTTCTCTGAATCATCAACGCAAACTACACTAATAACCTTTATCATGATCTACTTTCTTGTGTGTTATTTCTCGTTGACTGCATGGGCTATTCTTGGGGACAAAGTTTCAATATTACTGAATAGCACCCAGAGAATTCGCATTTTTAATTTTTTGATGGGGGGAACATTAATTATTACAGCATGCTATCTGCTTTATTCCCAATAACTCAAATTGTCAGTTTCCATTAATACGCTAATCATTCAACAATTCAATCAATCCAATTGATGAGACTCAAACGCATTATAAAGCTTATTAATCAATGTGTAAGCAATACTGCTAGTCGATATATTGGGAGGCCAAATTGCATAAACTTTAAGCGGCTCTAATGACCACTCAGGGAGTACCTCTTGCATCTCTTCACGTTTAATGTCTCCTCTGCAGAGATAGAGGGGAGGTGCGGTTAGACCCACTTGCTGTTTTGCAAGGGCGTAGGCAGCCTCAACATTATCGACATTAACAGTTGGTGTGTACTTAATTAAAGCTACCTCCCCATTTTTGTGCTTAAATTCTCGAATACTCTGCCGCATAGTTAAACCAATCCAAGGCATTTTTTCTAAGTCCTTAGGATGGTTTACTGGCTTGTAATTTCTGAGAAATCGCTTAGATGCTACAACTTGTCTAGGCAATACAAAAAGATGTCGAGATTTGAGTGAACTGTCCGGAAGTTCCCCAATCCGAAATGCAACATCAATACTGTCCGCAATGATGTCTTTGCGTGTATCACTATAAGAAATATTCAGGCAAGCATCTGAATATTCTTTTATAAAATCGGCAAGATGATGAGTAAAATCACTATTTAGAAAAACAGCGGGAATAGAAATATTCAACTTATTTGTTGTTGAAATGGCACGTTGCTTAAACTCAATAAATCCCTTTTCATACAACTCAAGCATGGAATTTGCTGTCTCAAGTAATTTGGCACCATCATGAGTTAGAGAGAGTTTTCGGGTATTTCGATATAACAATGCACTTCCAAGGTTTTTCTCAAGTTTAGATAAATGAGTACTTGCCGTTGCAGTAGTGAGCCCTAAAGCGTCTGCCCCTCCTGAAATTGAGCCTGACTCCACAATTTTTGCAAAAACAATCAGGTAACGGATATCATCTATCATTTATATACCTATGGACATGAATAAACTCTCAATTTGATATTCATCATACTATCGTATTCTACACCTAATTCGAAATGGCTATATTTTTATAAATAACACCAAAGCCTATCCTCTGAGAGCGATTCATCAACGCCCACTCATGGTACAAAGCGACCACACTGACTAGATTAATATCACAATCATCTCAGTGTACCGCTAACTACATGCTAATCACTCCCCCTTAAACCAACTAATCTTCGACAAACTCACCCTCCCCCTGCTTTCTGTCATTATTTTATTGCAAATAAGTGGTATCCTTATTACAGCGCTAAGTAATTAATTTTCTAGTTGATACTTTCGCCATAAATAGTTTTATAATTAACAACAATCGAGGTGTTTTATGACGACCGGGCAAGCTCATCTGTTTAAGTTGCGCCCACTTGAGCGTGAAGACTTAGCTTTCATCCACCAGCTGGATAATAACGCCAATATTATGCGTTATTGGTTCGAAGAGCCTTATGAGGCATTCGTTGAGCTCAGTGATCTTTACGATAAGCATATTCATGACCAATCCGAACGCCGCTTTATTGTCGAATCTGACAGTGAAAAAGTCGGTTTAGTCGAGCTGGTTGAAATTGATTATGTTCACCGTCGTTCTGAATTCCAGATTATCATTGCACCCCGCTATCAAGGCAAAGGGTATGCAAGCCGCGCTGCAAAACTGGCCATGGACTACGCCTTTTCAGTGCTCAATTTGTACAAACTTTATCTGATAGTCGATAAAGAAAATGTCAAAGCTATCCATATTTATAATAAACTCGGCTTCCACACAGAAGGCGAGCTGATTGATGAATTTTTTGTTAATGGTCGCTACCACACCGCAATCCGTATGTGTGTGTTCCAGCACCAATATTTTGCAATGAAACAGCAGTCTGAAAACACGTAAATAACGCAATAGAAGTCAAAGGTAATAATCGGTTTTTATCAGCATTAACCAGTCGAATACGGAGCAACAATGTCCCAAGAACGCCTCTATCATGAAAAAGAGCTCAGCTGGCTCTCTTTTAACGAACGAGTTCTCCAAGAAGCCGCGGATAAGCGGAACCCTCTTATAGAACGAATGCGTTTTTTGGGCATTTACTCCAATAACTTAGATGAATTCTATAAAGTCCGTTTTGCGGATGTTAAGCGCCGTATCTTAATCAATGAAGAGCGCGGTTCCGCCAGCGGTGCCCGTCATCTACTCAAACGAATTCAGTCTAAAGTGGCCAAACAAGAGCAAGAGTTCGACGTTCTCTACAACGACCTGCTCCTTGAAATGGCACGTAACCAAATATTCTTAATTAATGAGCGTCAAATTTCACCTCGTCAGCAAATTTGGTTGCGCCAATACTTTCGTCAAAATCTACGCCAACATATCACGCCAATTTTAATCAATCGTGATACTAACTTAGTGGAATTTCTGAAAGACGATTACACCTACCTCGCCGTTGAAATTATTAATGGTGCTGAAGTGCAATATGCTTTATTAGAAATCCCATCGGATAAAGTTCCGCGTTTTGTTAATCTCCCGCCAGAGATGCCAAAGCGCCGCAAATCAATGATTTTGATTGATAATATCCTTCGCTACACCCTCGATGAAATTTTCAAAGGCTTCTTTGACTACGATAAGCTCAACGCCTATTCCATGAAAATGACCCGGGATGCGGAATATGATATCGCCACGGAGATGGAATCTAGCCTGCTGGAAATTATGTCATCCACGTTAAAACAGCGCTTAACAGCTGAGCCTGTTCGCTTTGTTTATCAACGTGATATGCCCGATGAAATGGTCGCGCTGCTACGAGAAAAACTGGGGTTATCAAGTGATGACTCGGTGATTGCGGGGGGACGTTACCATAATTTTAAAGATTTTATTAACTTCCCAAATGAAGGAAATAAAAACTTACTCAACAAACCGCTACCGCGCTTACGTCACCGTTGGTTTGACAATTTCCGTAACGGATTTGATGCCATTCGCGAACGCGATGTGCTGCTCTACTACCCGTATTACACCTTCGAGCACACATTAGAATTGCTGCGCCAAGCGTCGTTTGACCCGAATGTGTTATCCATCAAAATCAATATTTACCGTGTGGCAAAAGACTCACGCATCATCGACTCGGTGATCCACGCCGCCCACAACGGTAAAAAAGTGACCGTGGTAGTGGAGCTGCAAGCGCGTTTTGATGAAGCCGCCAATATTCACTGGGCAAAACGCCTGACTGAAGCGGGTGTCCACGTTATCTTCTCCGCGCCGGGGCTTAAAATTCACGCCAAATTGTTTATTATCTCCCGAATGGAAGAAGGACAAATTGTTCGCTATGCCCATATCGGTACGGGTAACTTTAACGAAAAAACCGCTCGTCTCTACACCGATTACTCATTACTCACCTGTAATGAGCAAATCACCAACGAAGTGCGTCGAGTATTTAGCTTTATTGAAAATCCGTATCGCCCTGTGACTTTCGATAATTTGATGGTGTCTCCACAAAATACACGCACCAAAATCACTGAATTAATTGACCAAGAAATTGCGAATGCTGAAGCTGGGTTACCTAGCGGCATCACGCTGAAAATTAATAATTTAGTCGATAAAGAACTGACCGATAAACTTTACGATGCTTCCAATGCGGGCGTTAAAATTCGCTTGTTAGTGCGTGGTATGTGTTCACTTGTCTCAGGGCAACAAGGTTATAGCGAGAATATCCAGGTCACCAGTGTGGTGGACCGATTCTTAGAGCATGACCGCGTTTATGTCTTTACCAACGCCGGTGATGAAAAAGTGTTTATCTCCTCCGCCGATTGGATGACCCGCAACATCGACTACCGTATCGAGGTCGCCGTTCGTTTGCTGGATCCACGACTTAAACAGTTGGTTTTAGATATCCTCGAATTACAGTTCAGTGATACCGTCAAAGCCCGCTTTGTTGACAAAGAACTCAGTAATCATTATGTTCCCCGCGGCAATAAGCGCAAAATTCGCGCTCAATTAGCTGTTTATGAATTTTTAAAAGCACTCGAAATGCCTGAAACAAGAGCTTGATACTATGCCAATTGCCAGTTCATCTACCCCAAGACCGCAAGAAATTGCAGCGATTGACTTGGGTTCAAACAGTTTTCATATGGTTATTGCGCGTATTGTCAATGGAGCACTACAAGTTCTAACCCGTTTAAAAAAACGTGTTCATCTTGCTGATGGGCTGAGCGATACCAACGAACTCAGTGAAGAAGCCATGGAGCGCGGCTTAGCGTGTTTATCGCTATTTGCTGAGCGTCTACAAGGTTTCACGCCTGATAACGTCTGTATCGTCGGTACCCATTCATTACGAGTCGCCACCAACGTTGAAGAATTTCTACGCCGAGCCAAAGCCATTATCCCCTACCCGATTGAGATTATTTCAGGACAAGAGGAAGCGCGTTTGATTTTTATGGGCGTTGAGCACACGCAGCCGGAAAAAGGACGCAAACTGGTTATCGATATTGGCGGTGGATCTACGGAGCTGGTGATCGGTGAAAAATTTGAGCCGATTTTAATTGAAAGCCGCCGTATGGGCTGCGTTAGCTTCGCGCGTCACTATTTCCCTAATGAAACGATTTCCCCAGATAATTTTAATCGCGCTTATTTAGCCGCCTGCTTAAAATTGGAAAGCACCGCTACCCTGTTTAAGAAGCAAGTTTGGGACGTCGCAATGGGAGCATCCGGCACCATTAAAGCGGCACATGCGGTGATTGTAGAGATGGGCGAGCGTGATGGCATTATTACCCGTGAGCGCCTCGAAAAAATCAAACAAATAGCATTGAAGTATAAAACATTTAAATCACTAGAAATTCCGGGACTTTCTTCTGATCGTAAACAAGTTTTTGTACCGGGCTTAGCTATCTTAATTGCAGTGTTTGATTCCCTCGAAATCAAAGAATTGCGACTCTCCGACGGTGCCTTACGTGAAGGCGTTCTCTATGAAATGGAAGGTCGCTTTCGCCACCAAGATATTCGTCAACGCACCGCATTAAGCCTTGCCGAACACTATAATATCGATCGAGAACAAGCTAAACGGGTTTTGAAAACCATGGAAGAGCTGTATTATCAGTGGCGCCAGCAGAACCCTAAACAGGCCAACCCGCAATTAGAATCCATTTTAATTTGGGCGGTTATGCTGCACGAAGTGGGATTAAGTATTAACCATAGTGGCATGCATCGCCACTCCGCTTATATCTTACAAAACACCAACTTACCAGGATTTAGCCAAGAGCAACAATTGCTATTAGCGACATTGGTTCGTAATCATCGTCGTGCCATTAAATACGATGAAATACCTAAATTTAACTTATTTAAACGCAAGCAATTTATGCCGTTGATACAGATTTTGCGCTTATCTATCTTATTGAATAATCAGCGCCAATCGACAACGACGCCTTCAACTATGCGCATTGAAACTGACGATGGTCATTGGACACTTTTCTTACCTGCGCAGTATCTCGCCCACAATGCGTTAATGCTGCTTGACCTTGAAAAAGAAAGTGCCTACTGGGAAGAGGTTCCAGGCTGGAAACTCACCATTTGCGCAGAAAATGAGCCATAGGCTTATATGACTCAAAAATGAATATGATTTAGAAAATAGAAATAAAAAATAATGAGTTGCGGTCAGTGTTGTTTTGTTCTTCTTATTCGAAATATGAACAGATTTGATATTTTTTTGGGATCAGCGACAATACTGGGTAGAAGTTTCGTCACCTCGCAGGCGAATTAATTTAAAGCGCTTCGGCGCCGAATGGTTTAAGGATTAACATGTCACAAACTGCTTTTTCAACTGATGCGGCACCAATAATCAATCCGCATTCACAAAGACTGGCGTACATCCGCCAGCAAATACTGACGTTATTCATGGAAGACGAAGAGTTTGTTCACGCTCTTGTCGAGAAAGACCAACACGTCAGTATGGATGATAAAGCATTTAGTGAAAAAATTAGCACAGTTAAAGAACTGCTTGTTGACCTCCACACCGCGGATATCGCCGATATCCTTGAAATGCTACCGTACGACGAGCGTCTCGCACTTTGGCGCTTAGTCGACAACAACGAACGCGGTGAAGTATTGGTTGAGGCCTCCGTCTCTGTTTGGGACAGCCTGATTAAAGATATGTCAGATCGAGAACTGCTGCGAGCGGTTGCTGGCTTACATGTGGACGAACAAGCGTATATCGCCGAGCACTTGCCCCGCGATACCATGCGCCGTCTCCTCACCTACTTAGACCCAAGCTTACGCAGCCGTATTCGTGAAGTTCTCCAATACGCCAAAGACAGCGTTGGGCAGATGATGGATTTCGAATTCGTCACCGTGCGTTCAAATGTCACCCTAAAAACAGTACAACGCTATCTACGCCAACGGGGAAAAATTCCTGAAGCAACGGATAAAATTTTCGTTGTCGATAAAGATAATTATCTGCAAGGTGAATTACCCCTAACCACCATTTTGATCCAAGCGCCAGAGCGTATTGTTGCGGACGTGATGAAAACCGATACCGTCACTTTCTTACCCGATGAAAAAGGGGAAGATGCGGCAAGCGCGTTCGAACGTTACGACTTAATTTCTGCCGCCGTTGTGGACAGCAATGGCTTGCTGATGGGGCGTCTAACCGTTGAGGACATCGTTGATAATATCAGCGAAGAAAACGACAACAGCATCCGCCGTATGGGGGGGTTAAGCCCTGAAGAGGACGTATTCGCCCCTGTTGGTCAAGCGGTTAAAACCCGTTGGACATGGCTTGCCATTAACCTATGTACCGCATTTGTTGCTTCCCGCGTTATCGGGGTGTTCGAAGATACCATTTCACAGTTAGTTGCCCTCGCAACATTAATGCCAATCGTGGCGGGTATTGGTGGTAATACCGGTAACCAGACTATTACGATGATTGTCCGCGCCATCGCATTACACCAAATTCAGAACGGTAGCTTCTCCTTCCTGATGGTCAGAGAGCTCGGAGTCGCTTTTATTAACGGGGTGGTTTGGGGCGGTATTATGGGCGTCGTCACCTACCTTCTCTATGGGGATCTTGCCATGGGCGCCGTGATGACCCTTGCGATGGTGCTCAACCTCTTGATGGCTGCCATCATGGGTGTTCTGATCCCATTAATTATGATTAAGATGGGTAAAGATCCTGCTATCGGCTCTAGCGTGATGATCACCGCAATCACTGATACTGGTGGTTTCTTTATCTTCTTAGGGTTAGCTACCCTGTTCTTAGTTTAACAGCCAACCCGCGTACTTTGCCTTAAGCCAGGTGCGCGGGTTTATAAAAAGCTGCTATTTCCTGCAAAACCTCCTAATCCTACTAAAATAGAAATCACTGACAGATCATATCCGCGAGTATTATTTATTTAAATAGCCTTATCACCTGCAAATTAATTATATTATTTCTGTCTC
>NZ_JAERJY010000220.1:0-3303 GCF_018257375.1 Providencia sp. JGM181
GAGTTATAGGTTTATTTATCAGTAATATTTGGATCTGTTTTTATTTTTCTGACGCGAAACAAGTTTTTTAGATTAATCCTAGTGATATGATCAGACTGACCATTCAGCTAATAATTGCACTTAACTAATTATTAGCTAGCCACTTAGTTTGAATTTATTCAGCTACTATTTAAGGTGCAGGGGAAACACATAGAGAAGGAGTCCAGTTTCTAACTTCTATTCTATCGTCAATGATGTTTCGATTTATCTGTTAAGAGGGAAAAATAGTGAGTATAGCTATTATGATTGGTACCCACGGAGTTGCTGCTGAACAGCTACTCCGAACCACCGAGATGTTAATAGGCGAGCAAGAAAACGTCTCGTTTATTGACTTTGTCCCTGGGGAAAATGCTGACACCCTATTTGAAAAATACACACAAAAGCTGACTACTCTTGATACCTCAGCGGGTGTGCTATTTCTTGTTGATACATGGGGAGGTAGTCCATTTAATGCTGCTACACGCATTGCCAATGAGCATGACAATTACGAAATCATTACAGGCGTAAATGTCCCAATGCTCGTCGAGACCTTTATGTGCCGCGATGACAACCCATCCATGGATGAGCTGATCACCGTCGCGCTAGAAACAGGTCGCGGTGGCATCCGTCCATTCAAGTTTAAAGAAGTTATTGCAGAAACTCCTGCGCCCGCAGCGGTCAGTGCACCTGCTCCACAACCTGTTATTGCAGGCCCGGGTGAACACATGATTATTGCTTTAGCGCGTGTTGATGACCGATTAATTCACGGTCAGGTGGCGACTCGCTGGACAAAAGAGATGCGTGTTAAACGCATTATCGTTGTCAGTGATGAAGTAGCCAAAGATACCGTTCGCTCTACCTTACTGAAACAAGTTGCTCCTCCAGGTGTTACCGCCCACGTTGTTGACGTAGACAAATGTGTCCGTGTTTACAACAACCCGAAATATTCCGGCGAGCGCGTGATGCTGTTATTCACTAACCCAACAGATGTACAGCGTATTGTTGAGCAAGGCGTTGAGATTGACTCGGTCAATATTGGTGGGATGGCCTATACCGAAGGTAAAACCATGGTCACCAATGCCGTATCAATTAACCAAAAAGATATCGATGCATTCAATTATCTGAATGACAAAAATATTGAGTTAGAAGTTCGTAAAGTCGCTTCAGACAGTAAAGTCCACATGATGGATTTAATTAATAAACTCAAAAAATAATGTTTTAGAAATTAGTTCTTATTGAACCGTTACTCAAAAACAGACTTAGAAACTTGTTGGTTACAGGAGATTAAACAATGGAACTTACCGTTGTTCAAATAGTAATGGTCTTCGTCGTGGCTTGTATCGCCGGTATGGGATCGATCCTCGATGAATTCCAGTTCCACCGCCCTCTCATTGCCTGTACGCTTATTGGTATTGTTCTGGGTGATATGAAAACCGGTATTATTATCGGTGGTACACTGGAAATGATCGCGTTAGGTTGGATGAACATCGGTGCGGCCGTTGCACCAGATGCTGCATTAGCCTCCATCATTTCAACCATTCTGGTTATTGCAGGTGGTCAAAGTATCGGTGCCGGTATTGCACTGGCTATCCCACTGGCAGCAGCTGGACAAGTACTGACAATCATTGTTCGTACTATTACCGTTGCATTCCAACACGCCGCTGACCGTGCTGCGGTCTCCGGTAATTTAACCTCCCTGAGCATTATCCACGTTTCTGCGTTATTACTGCAAGCAATGCGTATCGCAATCCCTGCACTGATCGTCGCAATTTCAGTGGGAACTTCAGAAGTCCAGCACTTACTGAACTCTATCCCTGAAGTCGTTACCAACGGTTTGAACATTGCAGGTGGTATGATTGTTGTGGTCGGTTATGCGATGGTTATCAACATGATGCGCGCTGGCTATCTGATGCCGTTCTTCTATTTAGGCTTCGTGACTGCGGCCTTTACTAACTTCAACCTTGTTGCACTTGGTGTGATTGGTGTTGTGATGGCGATTCTGTACATCCAACTAAGCCCGAAATACAACAAATCCCAAGTTGTTGTCAGCCAATCAAACAGTAACAACAATCTTGATAACGAATTAGACTAGAAGGAACGTAAAAATGGTTGAACAAACTCAATCTACTGAAAAACGGCTGACAAAAAGCGATATTCGTGGGGTTTTCTTACGTTCTAACTTATTCCAAGGTTCATGGAACTTTGAACGTATGCAGGCTCTGGGTTTCTGTTTCTCAATGGTTCCCGTGATCCGTCGCTTATACCCAGAAAATAATGATGACCGTAAACAAGCGATTAAACGTCACTTAGAGTTCTTCAATACCCATCCTTACGTTGCTGCGCCTATTTTGGGTGTAACGATGGCGATGGAAGAAGAACGTGCTAATGGCGCGGACATCGACGATGGTGCAATCAACGGTATCAAAGTCGGTCTAATGGGACCATTGGCCGGTGTGGGTGACCCAATTTTCTGGGGAACTGTGCGCCCTGTATTCGCTGCTCTGGGTGCTGGTATCGCGATGACAGGTAGCTTGTTAGGTCCTGTACTGTTCTTCGTTCTGTTTAACCTTGTACGTCTGTTAACTCGCTATTATGGCGTGGCCTATGGCTACAAGAAAGGGATTGATATCGTTCAAGATATGGGCGGTGGATTCCTGCAAAAACTGACAGAAGGAGCATCGATTCTAGGCCTGTTTGTTATGGGGGCGCTGGTCAATAAATGGACTCACGTCAACATTCCACTCGAAGTTTCGCGGATCAAAAACCAAACCACGGGTGTGGAAGATATCACTACTGTTCAGATGATCCTCGACCAATTAATGCCTGGATTAGTTCCTCTATTGCTGACCTTCGCCTGTATGTGGCTGTTACGCCGTAAAGTGAATGCTTTATGGATCATTATCGGCTTCTTCGGTTTAGGTATTCTGGGTGCTTGGTTAAACTTCTTAGCGCCATAATTTCTGTTAAATAATAAAAAAGGGAGGTTGCAGCCTCCCTTTTTTACTTTTAAGCTTGGTAATTCGTCCACTTAGTCATGGGTACTCAAATGACCTTAAATGATGTCGTTTTAGCCATTATCATTTTGATCATGCTTGTATACGCAATCTATGATGAATTTATTCAAGGAACACTAAAAGGCAAAACTCTATTAAAAGTTAACTTAAAACGTAAACATCGAGTGGATGCCATCATTTTTATTGTTCTCATTTGTATAGTCATTTATACAAATATTGTTCGACATGGTAATTTATTAACCACTTATTTATTAATGATAACTATTTTTAT
>NZ_JAERJY010000221.1:0-3297 GCF_018257375.1 Providencia sp. JGM181
ATGCTATAAATATTGGATAAATAAAAATGCTTAAAATAGAAGATGTCTTTGGGGTTAGTGGAAAACAAGTTGAAAGTTACATCGAACGTGAGCATGTTGATGCAAAGCTAATAGATGCATTAAGAACAGAGAAGCAAATTATAGTTTATGGTGCGTCAAAGCAAGGAAAGACAGCCTTGGTTAAAAAGTATATTAGCTATGATGACCATATTTTGATTAGTTTATCACCTGCACATACTTTAAAGCAGATATATCAAGCAATACTTAGAAAATGTAATGTTGTGCTTAAGACTTCTTACTCAGAAGGTACAGGAGAAAAAAGTAAGGTTACTGGAAAAGCATCAATTCAAGGAGCTGTAGCACTGATTGCTAAAGCAAGTGCATCTCTCGCGATACAAGATGAAAAAAACACAAGCAATATAGAAAACTACGATGAAATTGAGTTTAATTTAGAGTTGCCTGATGATATTGCACATTTGATTCATCATGTTGGTAGCAAGAAAATTATTATACTTGAAAATTTTCACTACCTTCCAGAGGAAATACAAAGAGCATTTTCTTTTGATCTTCGTACATTTAATGACCTGAAAGTACGGTTTATTATACTAGGGGTATGGAAAGAGGCTAACCGACTCACCCAATTTAATGGGGAACTACAAGATAGAATTAGTGAAATACCTGTTGAACCGTGGCTGGAGGACGATTTTAGAAGCATAGCAAGGAAAGGTGGGAATCTATTAAATATAGAAATTACACCTGTGATTATTGAAAAGTGTATATCCAATTCGTTCGGAAGTGTTGGTGTTTTTCAAGAGTTATTAAAGGGCTCATGTATTGCGGATGGTATTCTCACAAAACAAGAAACAATAAAACACTTCATTAATATAGATGCTGTTGACACTGCAATAGAGATAAAAACTAGTGAATATTCTGGGCGTCATTTACGAAACTTAGAAACTATAGCTGTTGCGAATAGCTCATCTATAACTAAAGGCGGTCCTTTGCCATATTTTCTAAATTATTATATCGTAATACATATTCTTACCTTAGGATATCATGGTTTAAATGGCGGAGTTAGCAAAGAAAATATCCTTCATGCAATAAAACAAACACATCACAGAAAGGATGAACTAAAAGGACACCAGTTGGTTACGACTTTAAAGGCTCTTACAGGGTTACAAGCTAATAAAGGAATAACTCCTCCAGTAATTGCGTATGATTCAAATTCTCGACAATTAAAGGTTGTAGATTCTACTTTTTACTTCTTTTTGAAAAATGCAAATTTAGAGGAAGTTAAGTCAGAAATACCTTGCCCAATGGATGGATTAGATGTATAGCTTCAAATTTAGTTCTTAGCTTGCTTTGAGCGAGGGCATCAAACTAAATTGTTAGCTCTCTCTTATATTCCATTTTTCAATAGTTTATCTGTTTATATTTACACTACCATCTAAGAATATTAAAATTATTGCTAGTATAGTCTACTACATTATCGAATAGTTAATTAAGTAACGTCCGTCATTGGTAATGAGAGACCTATCAGATTAGAGCTAATCAATAGCTTAAACATGTCCGGTTAATTCTGAATTAATATAACTCAGCCTAAAATTATCAAAACTGAATAACCATTGATTACTAAATTTATAACATCCATTCCCGCTTTAAAAACCAAGATATCACCAATAACCTGTTCTTTTGAGCCCATACAGATTTTATAGCCAGCACTATGACAGCGAACAGTCCTCTATGTGCACGTATAGTGCACATGATTGACCTCTTATAAAAATACCCTTTAATAATCAATAAACTGAAAAATTCCGGATGCGGATTCAACTCCCGCCAGCCTGAAAAGCCCGCCAATTCATCATTAGCGGGCTTTTTTATATCCTGCGCAGCCTAATATAACCTAACTACCACAACCACTTTAGACTGCCTCCAACAACCCATCAATGATGCATCATTTCATGCACAATATCCTTACCGCTCATAGAATATGGATAATACGTTGGCCAATTATCTAATTGAGTCAATAAAGCCTCTTGAGATTCATTTCCCATATAGAGATGAAAATGCCCAGCTTTTTCTGGCGCAATAATATGATCACTAAATTGAATAAACTTAGGGGCTTGGCTATCTTTATCCTTACACTCAAATAAATAACGGACGCCCTTCTTACCTGAAGAATAATTTAAAACTCGGTAACCCGCGTAATCATATTGGCACTGAGAGACTTTATCCCCTCGGTGAAATTCAATAATATTATTCTCAATGCCAATCATATCCACATCAGTTTTATACCCTTTGGCATAATAATCTCGATATTCTTGCGCTGTTTTATCCTTATTCTTTGCAGCCTTATTCTGCATTACGGGATCTAACGTTCCATTAGCAAGATAAGGCTCCACAGATTGCCAAACACCGTCCCAATCACTCAATTGACGGTCTTTAACATCACTATTATCAAAAATACCTTTTGCAGCATTGCGTTGTGCTTCCGTTTGCGGCTTATCATGATGATGTTCATGCGCCATCGCTGTGTAACTGAATAAACTAGTAAGCACAAGCAATGAAAGAATATTTTTTACCATCATTTTTCTTCTCTCGTTTGAACAAAATTCCCAAAACGCTTATTAAAGCGAGCAACATTCCCTTCCTGTGAATGGGTTTTCTGTTTCCCTGTATAAAACGGGTGTGAATGAGAGGACACATCGAGAAGAACATATGGATAACTTTGCCCTTCAAACTCAACAGTTCTCTCTGTTTTTATCGTCGACCCAACTTTGAAATACACATCAGCAGCGGTATCGTGAAAAATCACTGTCCGATAATCCGGATGAATATTCGGCTTCATAGCCCCTCCAATTGTTATGTTATAATATAACAATAATATTTTTTTTCATCGTTGACTACTCTTTTTTGGCCTTAATATTTGTATGGTTTATTCAGTTTATTGTTGGCTGATGATTAAAAATACCAAACAGTACGATCGGAAAGCCAAACGAGGACGATGAAACAAATCCAAAGTTGATGGTAAAAATTGCAGTCAATGATGAGTAATGAAAGCGTTTAATGATCAATAGCAATTCATTTTTATAAGAAGAGAATTAAGGTAGAAGCAATTCTAAACTCACGATTTTGATAACAATTAATACTCCGCTATCGCCCTACCCATAGAAAATTCACCGTTCAAAACATCATGTTAACTATATATTTCTCATCAAGGGCTCCAACTTGACAGTATTTAATCCGACATAACTACTATTAAGTTACTATTTAGATAAAACAACTGTATTTTTGAAT